>NZ_JAKFZO010000004.1:0-264898 GCF_021654175.1 Pseudoalteromonas sp. MMG024 | reverse complement strand
ACAGCAACAGCAACAGCAACAGCAACAGCAACAGCAACAGCAACAGCAACAGCAACAGTTCGATAGTGCACCAGAGCCACAGCAAATGCCTGAGCAGGTGGTAAATGAACAGCCACCAGTAGAAGAGTCGCCTCAGCCAAGTTTTGAGCAAAATTTTAATAACGAAGCCGAAGCAATCGCGAAAATTTTAGCGCGCCGCAATGTGTCGGGCTCGGGTTCACTTATTCAACCGGACGGTAGCGAAACGTCAATAAAAAAGACTGAGCCCCAGCAAAGGGGCGAAAACTTTGCAAAACCAAAGCAAAGCCCACTTGAAAAATACCGCGGAGAAACTCAGCATGTGGCACCTGAGTTAATTGAACAATTAACGCCAGAGCCAAAGCAAGAGGAAGCTCCTGCTCTTGAGCCGCAAGTTATTGAAGGCTTTGAAAGCCCAATTTCACAAGAGCGTTTTGCTCATCAGCAAGATGATTGGGCAAATAAAATTGAAACAATGGGCCTGGGTGGTCGCGTGCGTCAATTTGCTCTGCACAGTATTTATCAGCAAAATGGGGCAGAAGTGAGCTTACTGGTTGACAGTGAACAGCGACACCTCGACTCACCTATGTTGCGTGAACAGTTGCAACAAGCGCTGTCAAATTTACTAAATACGCACGTTGAATTAATTATTAATTTTAACGATGTGGTAGAACAAACACCGTTTAAAATTCAGCAAAAGATTGATGCATTTCGTCATCAACAAGCGGTGCACACCATTAAAAACGACCCAATTATCACTCAGCTCATGACACACTTTGACGCAGAGCTAGATGAAGGTACAATAAAGGCATTATAATTCTGTTGGTAGCCTAGCTGCCATGCATTAAAAGAGAGAAAAATTATGTTTAAAGGCGGAATGGGTAACATGATGAAGCAAGCGCAGCAAATGCAAGAGCGCATGCAAAAAGCCCAAGAAGAAATTAAAAATATGGAAGTAGTTGGCGAAGCAGGCGCAGGCCTTGTGAAAGTAACTATGCTAGGTAGCCACAATGTTCGTCGCATCGACATTGATGAGTCATTAATGGAAGACGACAAAGAAATGATCGAAGATCTAGTTGCAGCTGCAATCAACGATGCAGTTCGCCGCGTTGAAGAAGGCTCAGCTGAAAAAATGGCTTCTGTTACTGGCGGTATGCAAATGCCTCCTGGCTTCAAAATGCCGTTCTAATTTAGAAAGCATTTTATGTTTTGAAAAATAGCGCCTTTTGGCGCTATTTTTATGTCTGAAACTTAAGGATACCAAATAGATACCAAACGCTAGTAATAAAAAAGTCCAAATTATTTTATTTGGGCTTTGTGTCTTTACTCAATATTTATTATTAGAGCAATGCTAAATTGGCGGCAACTTTATTTATCTCATCATGGCCTTCATTAATCCATTTTCCATAGATGATGCGGAATCAGCATGTCCCATTTGTTTGGCAAGCCATACGTGGTTAGCCTCAGCTTTAAGCTTACGACTTGCGTAAGTATGTCGTAGTTGATACGGAGAACGGTTCTGTCTTGCTTGTTAGGGTCTTCACTGCTCAAACAACTCTTCAAGATATTATTGATATTTCCAAAAAAGATATTATTAGTGAAATCAAATTACATATTTCTGGATTTAAATAGATATACTTATACAACAAAAATGCTCATCAATTTTTAAACTTACTTTTATGAGTATGTATTCGGAAGTCAGAATATTATATCTCTCAGTTTCTGGTTAAAAACTTGATTGCGTAACCAAAAAATAAACTTGAAATCTTCTGTTGATACATGCCCATTGCA
Source organism: Pseudoalteromonas sp. MMG024 (assembly GCF_021654175.1). Classification (NCBI taxonomy): domain Bacteria; kingdom Pseudomonadati; phylum Pseudomonadota; class Gammaproteobacteria; order Alteromonadales; family Pseudoalteromonadaceae; genus Pseudoalteromonas; species Pseudoalteromonas sp. MMG024. Next base: position 263,089 of record NZ_JAKFZO010000004.1, on the reverse strand, counting down.
ACATCCTGCAATTTAATCACAAAATAAATGCAATACAATATCGATGTCAGTGCTTTCTATATAATACTTTTACAGAGGTTTTGGCATTTTAACTTGCAAAGTTATTATGAATAGAAATTCTGGTATACCATTTATTTGAAAGGTGTAACTAAGTACCTTGCTTAGTTTCAGATTGAAAATAATCACGCTTGAAACATCTGCCAAAGGATTAAGTGATTGGCGTTCTAAAAACTCAATTGTGACTGATATAGATGTTGCTCATAGTGTAAGGCCTATAAGTAACCCTGCTTTTGATGAAGAGATTTCTGCTATATACACCTGAGAGTCTGACCACTATACCTTCAGTAAGCCAGTTTTAAATACTGACAGTCAAGAGTGAAAATGTTATATTTTTCAAGGTATTCTAAGAAAGTGAATGCTATATATCAGAGCTCTTCGACGAGTCATACAAAATAAATAAGGCTATATGTTCGATGTAAACAAATTGTTTAATTGCAATGTAAATTATCTCTAGTCCATCACAAATTAACGATACCGCTAAGTTCCCCCCAGCTTTGCTTGGTAAAACTAATTGGAGTTAGAGAACAAATAAAAACAGAGGGTTGTAACTTAGTGTTCCACATCTCAAATGTAAAAGAATTAATAAGGTTAGGTATATTGTGAGTGGCTTTAATAGATTTAATTTCATCGGTAGTGAATCAGAACTTGATTATGTGGGTGAATTAGCAAAATACATGTGTGAACACTTTGAAACTAAAATAGGGGACTTTGAGTTCAAACATAAATTTACTCGACGCTTTAATATATTGTTTAGTGTATTGGCAACATTTGGTTTTATTTTTGTACTATCAAGTATAGAAAGTTTAAGTGCCACAAGGATGAGTGATGTTGGGGAGATTCTAATATTAGATGAAAGCTATTATCCCAGTGTTATTGCCGCATTTTTATTTTTTAGCTTTTTTTTCTTTTTAGTAGTTCATTTAATTGCCCCTAAAGGTAGTCAAACTAAAAGTAAGGGGTTGATGCTACTGAGTAATTTATTTTATTTGTTAATAGGTCTATCAATGTCCTCGTTAACTGTTTTTGAATGGGAAGAAGTGCTACCTATCTTTTTTGTTTTAGGTATTGTTGGCTTGGTGTTCAGTTATGCCATAAATAGTAAGCTTGGTTATACCAAAGCGTGGTCAAGAAATAGGCTGGCTAGGCAAAAAGTACAAGTTATCTATGGCCAGTATATTGGAGGCTATATGCATGAAGAAATTGCAGTTGAGCAACTTTTCCAAGTGTTTGAAAAATCAAAAGAACAAGCGCACATAGATATTGTTAAAGATTATGAAAATTACGGCAGTGCAGCATTTGGCTGGATTAAAGGATTAAGAAAATAAAATGGCAACATCATATTTATTAGATTTAACAAAAGAAGAATATCGTGACGATTTTGTATCGTTGAACGAATCAAAAGATCAAAATCACAAAGAATTCTGGCAATACGAAGCGAGAGATAAGCTAGTTGATAAACTCAAGTCATTCGTCAATGATGCAATTGCTTATAAGGCAGAGCGCAAAAATAATAAGCATAAAACATGGCTGTCTCATAACTCAATTTTAATAAATGGTGCAAGAGGTACAGGTAAAACCGTATTTTTACGCAATTGTGAAGCCATGTGGCAAGTACATTGTAAAAATAGTGATGATGTTTCGGGTAGTATTCACTTTTTGCCAGCTATTGATCCAACAATGCTTGTTGACCATGATAACTTTGCGAATGTTATTGTTGCACAGGTTTATACCGAGGTAGAAAAAGTATTAAATAATAAGGATTGTTGTGCATCGGGTGACCGAACAGATGAAGAGAGTAAGCAAAGGTTTTATAAAAAACTGCAAAAGCTCGCTGACTCTTTAGGAAAAAAAGAAGAGTTTGAAGGCTGCAATGGCATAGATAAAATATTGCAATATAAATCGGGTATCAACATCGAGAGTCGTTTTCATGACTATGTTGAGGCTGCACTAAACTTGTTAGGAAGTAGCGCAATAGCTTTACCCATTGATGATGTTGATATGGCATTAGATCGCGCATATGAAGTAGTGGACGAAGTGCGCCGTCTATTAGGTTGCCCTTACATTATTCCTATCGTGAGTGGTGACTACAACTTGTATGAACAAATGGTCAACGTTCACTTTGAAGAAAAAGCGTATAGAGATAAAACAAGAGATCATGAACTTTTAGAAAAAGGGATCGAAATATCTAAAAACCTGACAAATGCGTATTTAACCAAAGTATTCCCTAACTATATGCGCATAACGATTTTACCTGTTCATTATATTTACCCAACGCTTAGATTTAAAACGGATGACAAAAAAGATGAAAAGTCATGGGTTAAATATAGTTATTACGAAAATAACCTGTTAGAGCATTTTTACCCACTCTGTAAAAATGAAGAAGTGTTAAAAGGCTGGCCAGTACCTAAAAGTGCGCGAGAATTTACGCTGTTGGCTCGCACTATTCATCCTGATGAACTAATTAAAGCCAAGCAAGATCTAGGCTTGAGCAATGCATTATGGAAAGGCTATTTAAACTGGGCAGATCTAAAGCAGGAGGGAATGGCATATTGTAATACTGATTCATACCTGACGTTAAAAAATCGTGATAAAGAAGAACCGTTTAATATTTTAGATTTACCTTGTTTTAATCCTTTAAAACAAGCGCAAATGGCAAAAGATTACACAAATTGGGCTAGTAAAGAGCTTCTAAGTTCACAACTTAGGTCTCTTGGATTACCAGGTAATGCGACTTATTCTGAGCTGAAAAAAGATAATAAGAAAGATAAATGGGAGATAGAAAATTCAGCTCTACTTAATGAAGCGTTTAGATTCGATGATCGGTCATTGAGTAGCTTGCCTCCTATTGAGTTTTATCATGAAAAAAGCACTGTAACTAAAAAGGTGAAGATTTCAAAAGAGAAAGACTTTGAGATATTTACTGCAGTTGACAATGAAGGCAATATAGATCAAACCGTTGAAAGTGATATCTATTGTAGCTTAGATGAGCTACTTATTAGTGCTTTTGTACAGACTCACGCTTATTCAAAGCTCAAAAACGACTATCAATTCGTGTTTATGAGCCGAGCTTTCGAAATCATCGTTTATTCTTTCTTAACTGCCCAACAAGAAAAAAGAGAAATTAACAGTATAAATAATATACTAGGCAGGCGACCGTTCTATTGTATTTTTAATATGTCGCCGACAAAAGCAATTGAAGACGACACACTTACTGATTCAGATGAAGCGAAAACAGATGAAGAAGACTTTGAAGAGTTAAACCGAAGAAAGAGGGTTTCAGAGGTTCTCTCAGCCAAAATCACCCAGTGGCGAAATGAAAATGCCAAGTTGTTCGAACAAGTCGCAAGTGAAAACCTTATTCCAATTTTTGCTTATATGTTTAACAAAACCTTTACAGCGTTTAACTCTTTTAGAGTCAATAATTTCTTCAACCCAGGCTTTACAGATGAATATTTGACAGATCATATCAAGCGCTTTGAGTATATTTTGGTCAATTCTGCTTGTACCGCTATGATTGAAGGTACAGCTGTTACTGCAAATGTTGCTATTACACCGAACCAGGAAACAATAAGAAACTCAATCGAGTTTAAAAAGTATGACAGAACTTTAAATGCAAATAGAGCTATTTTAGAAGGCGAAGTCTCTGACACTAATGCACTTCAGATGCTTTTTATTAATGCATTGGAAAGCCACCCTTTATTCGCTTTAATAAATGAACATTTACGGCAAAGTGAACATGAGGCATTTATTATTTTGGGTAAAAATGTAGCATCAAAAAAAACTGAGACGCTAAATTTGCGTGAAGATGATGTTCTTAATTTTTTGACAGAGACAAACTTGGGAGCTTATGGGGTATCAACAACTGCTAAGTTTATTGAGAATATTAACAATGCCGATGAATCTATTAAAAATAAAATAGACGGATTTTATAATGAGCATTTAAAAGGAAGCATGCACTTACTTAATGAACGTAAAGAAAAACGAGGCGATAAAGCTTTAAATTTCTTAATTGCACTCTATCAAGCGGGATATACTGATTAATGTTTCTAGTCAGCGACAGCCACATTAGTGACATCGCATTTTTAACCTCAGATAAAGCACTTGAGCAACTCGCGAAAGAGGATGTACTTGGCAAAGCATTTTTTAAACGCTTTCAAACTTACCCCTTTGACTATGAAGTGTTTTGTAATCGAAAACTCCGAAATGAAGATGTCGTTAATCAGTTGCTCGCATTTGGTTATGATAAAAAGCCTACTGTTCAAGATGTTTTATCTCGTTTGGCAATTACCTTTTTAGAGTGGCAGGGCTGTCATTTTGAAGTAAAGCCAAATAAGTTAGAGCAATGGTTACAGTTATTGAGCCTAGTTGATGGCAGTTGGATAATTGCTCAAGCTTATTGCGACTTAGCAAATAGTCATGATTTCTCGAGTAACGAAATGATTGACTGTATTGTAAATAACCAATGCCCCCATGCACTGACTAATAGTAAATTAGCAAAACCCTTTGCTGATAACCATGTGCACCTTGGTGGTCACGGTCATACAGGCCCGTCTCTGTTAAGTTTTGCTCTATTTGGTGAAAGCTTATCTGAGCATGGTTGGCCAAATCGTGCTGAAAATACACTGTTCGAAAGTGGTGTGTATAAAAAACAAAACTTGCCTCCGTCGGTAAATCTACTTGCAAATAGACTGGTGGAATCTGCTTTTTCAAAGCCTTGCGATAACCCTTTAAGCTTTGCAAATATCAACCTTACAACAAAAGAGTGCCAAGCACTTTTTTACTTAACAACAAATTGTGCGAGTAGCTTATCGCAAAAAGCGTACCTAGCCTCTCATTTTAAGCCTGTGCGCTCAGACATTCGGTGGGTATTATTTTGCTTGGGTGTATTAGCAAATTTTAAAAATACATCGAACATGGCTTCTCAATTTGTAAGAGCCAGTAATATTTTACGTAATTATATGATTGTTTGGGGTGCAGGTTTAGGCCAATTTGTAGAGTCGTTTAGTTTTAGTGCTAGAAAAAAGCGAGATTTAAATAAGCAAGATAGCCCCATGGAAGACGGCTTAGTCACCGATATTGATAGCAGAATATATCGAGAGTTTCGCATTGCACCTAGCGTAATCGTGAATGATAAAGGTTATGCAAAACCTACTAAGTTACAAAAAGCACTTGAGTCGGCATTTAAACAATCACTGACTGAAAACATTCATTTTGTTTTGCATTTTTCTCGAAGCTTAAAAGGTGATTTAGCAAAAAGAGAAGATAAGTATCAAAAAACTCTAAGGGCTAATTTAAAAAAGCAAGTTAGAGCTTTACAGGCGTTCCACGGCTCCGTGTCATTTTCACAGCAAGAACTTAGTTATTTTAAGCTAAGCAACCACTTCACTGAGTCGCAAACCATAGACTTGCGTAAAGCAATTAGAGGGTATGATGTGGCTGGCAATGAAAATGAGTTGCCCATAGAAGTATTTGCGCCAGCTCTTAGAGCTTTGAGAGCAGCTAAGCATCCTTCTAATCATTTTACTCAACGCCATCAAAGACCATTTTTAACGATTCATTCAGGTGAAGATTACAGCCATTTACTCTCCGGACTAAGGGCCATTGACGAAGCTGTGCTGTTTTGTGATTTTAAAAGTGGTGATAGGCTAGGGCATGCGCTTGCATTGGGGGTTATGCCTGAGATATGGGCGCAAAGGCAAGGGACAGCTTATGTCACACTGGGTGATCACTTAGACAACTTAGTTTGGTGCTACCAAAAGTCGCTAGAAGTGATTCAAAAAGCGCCAGAATTCACAGGTGTTTTGCATTTACTTCAGGAAAAAATAGATTTCTGGTCGCTTAAGCTTTATGCGAATAGAAAAAACAAGCTCAATCCGAGAGCGTTATGTGAAGCTTGGAAGCTAAGAAGAAATTGCCCTGAAACGCTTAACTTAAATACTAACGATACAGGGTTCCCCTCGATTCATTCATTTGAAAGTGGTCATCAAGAGTGGATTGTGGATTTTACTGAAGTAAATGGAGCACATTTGACTAGTGATATATTTGAACTTTGGCGTGAATATATTTTAGCAGGCACACTTGAAAACGCACATTTTGAACGAAGAAAGATCCCTGTGATTGTTAATTGCCAGCCACAATATAGCGAAGTGCCATTTGGTATTGAAGATGGACGTTATTACGACTCTGTATCAGCTGCCGAATTGAAGCTTTTCGAAGCAATTCAAGACTTACAAATGGAAAAGTATGCAGCACAAGAGATCATCATAGAAGCTTGTCCAACATCAAATATCTATATTGGTCGATTTGAGCATTACTATGAACACCCTATCTTTAGGTGGGACCCACCAGAACAAAGCTGGTTAGAAAAGGGTGAAAAGTACAATAAATATGGTCTACGAAGAGGCTCAGTTGCTGTTTGTGTTAATACAGATGATGCCGCACTCATGCCTACGACCATTCAAAATGAACACAGAGTTTTAAAAAATATGGCAATACACCACTATGAAGTGGGAGCGAATATAGCTCAGAACTGGATAGACAAAGTGAGGCAAAGAGGTGTTGATACTTTTAAAAGGAACCACCTTTCATGGTTAAACAATTAAATCTTCTTTAAGTTTGGCGTTGGCTCAGATAATTAATTTGTTGTGTGCTTTCTTTTTATATGAAAGGTTATTTAGGATAAATGGCATTATTTATCTAAAATCGCGGATACCAAATAGATACCAAAAAATTAGAAATAACGTGTGCTAAACAGTTATGAAAGTTACAAAATAGACGAAAGAATGCGGCTTTCATAACACATCAGCACTTATAAGCAGCCTATGATCATTAGGCTTCAAAATGCCGTTCTAATTTAGAAAGCATTTTATGTTTTGAAAAATAGCGCCTTTTGGCGATATTTTTATATGTATCAGAATTCAAAACTACTTTTGATATAGGGTAACTACCACAGCGCCACCTAAGCCAACATTATGCTGCAACGCAAGCCTTGCGCCCTCAACCTGCCTTTGGCCTGCTTGGCCGCGTAAATGCCAGCTTAATTCAACACATTGCGCTATGCCTGTTGCACCAATGGGATGACCTTTTGACATCAAACCACCGGATGGTCCAATCACAAACTTACCGCCGTAAGTATTATCACCGTCTGAAATCAGCTTAATTGCTTCGCCTTCTTCACATAATCCTAGCGCTTCATAATTAATTACTTCATTGGTGGTAAAGCAGTCATGTAATTCCACTACGTCAACATCTTTAGGTGAAACACCCGCTAGGTTAAAGGCTTTATAGGCAGCGCGTTTGGTCATACCGGCACCCACCGAAAGAATAGGGTCGTGCCATGACTCTTCAGTGTCGGTTGCCATTGCTTGGCCAATAATTTTCACCCCCTGTGTAATATTGTGTTTTTTAGCAAAAGCGTCGCTACACAGAATTGCGGCGGCAGCGCCACAGGTAGGCGGGCATGCCATAGTGCGCGTCATATAATCATCAAAAATTATTCTGTCATTAAGCACACTTTCTACGGTGAGTGGCGTAGAAAATAATGAATAAGGGTTATGTATGGCGTGGCTTCGTGATTTTACGGCGACTTTTGCATAAAGCTCGCTGCTTACATTATATTTTTCCATGTAATGTTTACCGGCTGCACCAAATGCGCGAAGAGCAATAGGCGCTTTTGCAATACCAAATTTATCATATACCGCGTTAGCTCTATCAAATGGGTTTTCTCTGTCAGACCAATGTGACCCTAACGCACCGGGTTGCATTTCCTCAAAGCCAAACGCAACAACACATTCAACCTCGCCAGATAAAATTGCTTGCCTCGCAGCATAAAGCGCCGTAGACCCACTTGAGCAATTATTATTAACATTAATGATAGGAATACCGGTTTGAGCAACATCATAAAATGCATGTTGCCCACAGGTGCTATCGCCGTAAATATAAGCGGCATATCCTTGTTCTATTTGGCTTACGTTAATTCCAGCGTCTGTGAGCGCCAGTCGAATAGCGTTTGCAGCCATTACACGGTACGGCTCTTGTTGGCCCGGTTTACAAAACTGTGTCATACCAACGCCAGCAATGATTACATTTTTCATTTTCAGCCTATTGTTTTTATTTTCTGAAATTTAATACCAGTTGAGAGGTGATTTAAACCTTAACGCGAAAGCCCAACTTTTAACACTTTGTTTGTGTAATAGAACACATAAACGGTAAAAATAACGCACTTGAAGGAATATAAAACCATGTTCTCGTCCTTTGTTGAGTTACATAGCAAAACCCAAAAGTGCTAGTCTGCGTTGGCACATTCCTTGACTCATTAATAAATAGCTTATTAAAACGTTCAAAGGATGCATTAATATGGTGCAAGCACTCTCAGCCAAGTTTCTGACTAAATTTATAGAAAAACACTCGCTTTCTCAGGAAGTTAAAAAAACCATTAAAACTTGGTATGCACCAATCGCTGAGCAAATTGCACTGCACCAAAATAGAACAAAGCAAACATTGGTAATTGGTATTAACGGGTGTCAGGGATCGGGAAAAAGCACGCTAACGGATTTTTTGAATCAATATTTACGCATGTATTTTGGCTTAAATGTAGTGTCGATTTCGCTCGATGATTATTACTTATCAGCATCTGAACGCGAAGAACTGGCAACAAACATTCATCCATTACTTGGTACACGTGGTGTTCCCGGTACCCACAAAATAGAACAGCTAGATCATGACTTAGCAGCGCTTACGCGCAAAACGCTTAAACGCCCATTATTTATTCGCCGATTTAATAAAGCCACAGATAACCCATTTCCAGCCGACAAATGGACAAAAATTTCATCGCCTCCAGATGTGATTATTTTAGAAGGGTGGTGCGTAGGGCTTAACGCAGAGCCACAAAGCGCGCTTTTAACACCCATAAATCAGCTTGAACATACTGAAGACCAAAATGGCACATGGCGAAATTACGTTAATAATCAACTAAGTGGCCCGTATCAAAAAGTATTTCAGCGAATAGACCGCTGGATTATGCTAAAAGCTCCCAGTTTTGATGTGGTGGCCAAATGGCGTAAAGAGCAAGAAACCAAACTACGCCAATCCCAAACCGTACTCGCAAACAACAAAATAATGAGCGAACAAGAAATTGATCGCTTCGTACTGTTTTTTGAAAGGCTTACACGCATTGGTTTAGCAGAGTTTAGTGAAAATACAGATATTACCCTGCACCTAAATGAAGTGCGCAAAATTGTTGACGTAACCGGGCGTTTTAAACAGTTATGCTTTCCTGAAAAGCTCGCAATATTTACCGATCTTGATGGTACCTTGCTCGACCATTACAGCTATGAATTTCAACCTGCAAAAGTCAGTGTGTTTTTGTGCCATGAGCTCGATTTTCCAATTATTCCCTGCACCAGTAAAACCTATAAAGAAACAGTGGCCATTCGTGGTCAATTGGGGCTGGCCACACCCTTTGTAGTAGAAAATGGCGCAGCGATATTTTTGCCAAAAAAATGGTTAAAAGAGAATATGATCACACCAACGAACTTGGTTGAGTTTGGTGAATTTTACATAAAAGAGTTTGGCCAACCACGCAGCTTTTGGTTAAGCCAACTTAAACAGCATGCCAGCGACTTAGCACACCTTTACAAAGGTTTTTCGCAAATGAGCAATAGCCAATTAGCCGAGCTTACAGGCCTAAGCGAAAAAGACGCTGAAAAAGCCAAACTACGCCACTACTCAGAGCCACTTCATTGGCTTGGTGATGCCTGTCAAAAAAAGGCATTTATAAAACGCATGCGCGAAAACGGCACAACCATTATTGAAGGCGGGCGATTTTTGCATGTGTGTGGCGACGAAAGCAAAGGCGTTGCGCTTGAATGGTTGTTTAACCAAATAAAGCACGAACTGCCCGGAGGCTGGCTCAGTGTGGCGCTTGGCGACAGCGAAAACGACAGCGCCATGTTAGAAGCGGCCGATATTGCTGTGCAAATAAAATCAATGACACACCCATTTATTCAGCTACAGCGTGAAAAAGGGGTGATGCGCTCATCTATGCCAGGACCCACTGGCTGGCACGAAGTAATGATGCAGCTAATAAGCGAACTAGATAACCACCACATAGAACGTATTAAATCCATTCGCAATACTGCTCTAAAGGAGAAACACTATGGCTGATTTTTACCAAAATGGCATTGTAACAACCTTACATAACCTAACGAACCGAGGAGTGGATGAGTTAGAAAGCGAACTTATTGAGTTTTCTAAAACGCGGCCAATGGGTTTAATTTTACCGTCACTTTATAGCGAGTTAGAAGGCCAAGCATTGCCTAAAATTGTTGAGCATTTAAGTGAGGTGCCATACCTATCGCAAATAATTATTGGCCTAGATAGAGCTAATGAAGCCGAATTTTGTAAAGCCATTGAGTTTTTTAAATACCTCGGCCAACCTCATCAAATTATGTGGCACGACGGCCCGCGTTTAAAAAAATTAGATGCCGAATTACAAGCGCTTGGTGTTGCGCCAACCGAAATGGGTAAAGGGCGCAATGTGTGGTACTGCATGGGGTATGCACTTGCCACTAAAGAGGCCGAATCTATCGCATTGCATGATTGCGATATTTTAACTTACGACCGCAGTTTACTGGCGCGCTTAATTTACCCAGTAGCACATCCGCAATTTAACTATGAGTTTTGTAAAGGCTATTACGCTCGCTATTCCGATGGCAAACTCAATGGCCGAGTGGCACGCTTACTGGTTACGCCGCTTCTTAAGGCGTTAAAACGTGTGATGGGCCATAACGACTACCTAGATTATATGGATAGCTACCGTTATTCACTCTCGGGCGAGTTTTCGTTTAGGCAAGATGTGCTAAATGATATTCGTATTCCTAGCGACTGGGGGTTAGAGATTGGTGTGCTGTCTGAAATGCAGCGCAACTATGCCGCTAATCGCTTATGCCAAGTAGACATTGCCAACGTGTACGACCATAAACACCAAGACTTATCGCTACATAATAGCGAGGGCGGCTTGTCGAAAATGTCGATAGACATTACCAAAGCATTTTTTAGAAAACTCGCCACCCAAGGCTACACCCTAAACACCGAAACCATGCGCACCATTAAAGCCACGTATTTTCGTATCGCGCTCGATTATATCGAAACCTATAAAAATGATGCCATTATTAACGGCTTACAAGTGGATATTCACACTGAAGAGAAGTCAGTAGAAATGTTCGCTAAAAACATTATGGCAGCTGGACAATCGTTTTTAGAAAAGCCTATGGAAACACCGTTTATTCCGTCTTGGAACCGCGTTATTAGCGCCATGCCAGATGTATTAACGCGCTTAGAGCAAGCGGTAGAAGAAGACTTTTTAGAATACTCTGAAAAGTTGCGTAAAAAGGTAAGCTAATGACATACCCACTAACAGATAAACTGGTTATGCAACTGCAAGTGATTTACCAAGGCATAACCTTAAAAACGCCGTTAGAGCAAATTGCCAGCAGGCTAATAGCAAAAATGGAATTAGCTGAAAATGCACACGGCCCCAAGCCGTTTCAAAATCGTTGGAACGAATCTGACATTGTGATGATCACCTATGGCGATAGCATAGTAAAAGACGGTGAAAAGCCACTTGTAACCTTAAAACACTTTATTGATACGCATTTAAGCGACGAACTAAGCGCGGTGCATATTTTACCGTTTTTTCCGTACAGCTCAGACGATGGCTTTTCAGTGCTTGATTATTCTAGCGTTAACGAATCATTAGGCGATTGGTGCGACATTAGCGCAATCAGCAAAGAGTATAAATTAATGGCTGATTTAGTGATCAATCATTGCTCGGCACGCTCTATTTGGTTTGAAAACTTTATTAAAGGCGAGGGCACAGGCCATGATTATTTTTATACCGCTTTGCCAAACGATCCACTTGATAAAGTTGTAAGGCCACGCACTTCGCCGTTATTAAAGCCAGTAACAAGCCAAAATGGCGAGCAATTTGTATGGTGTACCTTTAGCCACGATCAGGTTGATTTAGACTTTTCAAATCCAGAGGTGCTGATTACGTTTGTGGGCATTATTAAGCAATACCTTGATGCGGGCGTGCGTATTTTTCGCTTAGATGCCATTGCATTTTTGTGGAAAGAAATTGGCACTAGTTGCATTAACTTACCGCAAACCCATGAAGTGGTTAGGTTGCTACGCACATTAATTGAATGCGCAAACGAAAACGCCATTATTATTACTGAAACCAACATACCCAATACGCAAAATCTGGCCTACTTTGGCAATGCTAACGAAGCGCATGCAATTTATAACTTTTCATTACCGCCTTTACTAATTTACAGCTTAATTTCGGGCGATTGTCAGGCGTTAAAAAACTGGTTAATGCGTATGCCGCCAGCGCAAAATGGCACATGCTATTTTAACTTTATTGCATCGCACGATGGCATAGGGCTGCGCCCGGCAGAAGGGCTATTAAGTGATGAAAACATTGCGAAAATGGTAAAAACAATGCAACAGTTTGGTGGCCTTATTTCGTGGCGCACCAGTGAAGGTGGCAGCCAAAAACCATACGAGATGAACATTGCCCTGTTTGACGCGCTAAAAGGCACGGTTAATGGGCCCGATAAATATCAGTTTCAGCGATTTCTATGTGCTCATAGCATTATGATGAGCCTAGAAGGCATACCCGGAATTTATATTCACAGTTTATTGGCCACCGAGAATGACTATGAAAAATACGACAACACCCACCATAACCGGGCAATTAACCGCCACCGTTGGCAAAGCGAGTTACTAACAGTGCAATTAAATAATATTTACAGTCATCACAGTAAAGTATTAGGTGCACTTAAACGCTTACTTCAAATTAGAAAAGCACAGCCCGCTTTTCACCCAAATGCCACCCAATTTGTATTGCAACTTGGCCCCGAGTTATTTGGCGTTTGGCGACAATGCATTAATCGCAGTCAAAGTATTTTTAGTGTTGCTAATATTACCAATACGCCAACGTCACTTAGACTTAATGAACTTAATTTAATTGAAACAGAAAATTGGTATGACTTACTTACAGGCCAGCACATAACCGATATAAATAGCGAACTTGCGTTGCTGCCGTATCAAACTATTTGGCTTACCAATAAAAACAAGGGAATATAAAATGAAAAAAGTAACCAAAGCAGTGATCCCTGTTGCAGGGTTAGGAACCCGCATGTTGCCGGCAACCAAAGCCATTCCCAAAGAAATGCTTACCTTAGTAGACAAGCCGCTAATTCAATACGTGGTAGAAGAAGCCGCAGCGGCGGGTATTAAAGAAATTGTACTTGTAACTCATGCCAGTAAAAACTCCATCGAAAACCATTTTGACACCAGTTTTGAACTAGAAGCCCAGCTAGAATCACGGGTTAAGCGCTCGCTGTTGCAAGAGGTTAAAAGCATAAACCCCAAAGGCATAACCATGATCTCAGTGCGCCAAGCTGAGGCAAAAGGGCTAGGGCACGCCATTTTATGTGCACGCTCAGTGATTGGCGACGAACCATTTGCAGTAATATTGCCCGATGTAATTATTGATAAATACCACTCAGATTTAGGCGTAGAAAACCTCGCGCAAATGGTTAACAACTATAACCAACACGGTATAAACCAAATAATGGTAAACCCGGTAGAGATGGCGCAAGTAAAAAGCTATGGCGTGGTTGATTTAGACAACCAAATCCTGTGTGCAGGCGAAACCGCTAAAATCATCGGCATGGTAGAAAAACCGCCACGCGAAGAAGCCCCTTCAAACCTTGCTATTACCGGACGCTATGTGCTCTCAGAAAGTATTTGGCCAATTTTAGCCAAAACGCCACCTGGCGCAGGGGACGAAATTCAGCTAACCGATGCGCTTTATACGTTATTAGACCAACAAGGGCTGGAAGCTTACCAGCTGGTGGGCAAAACCCACGATTGCGGTAACAAACTGGGCTTTATAAAGGCCAATATTGAATACGCCATTCAACGAGCAGAGTTTAAAGGCGAACTCACTCAATATATTGACGAAGTACTCGCTGAAAACCGTTATTGAAATTAAATTCAGCTTATTTTAAAAATTAAATGACGCACTTTGGCAGTCAAGACTTTAGTATTTGTCGAGTGCTTCTATACATCACAAGGTTTGTTTAACCTCTTGCAAAAAGCGTTACTTACACACTATGCGTAACGCAAGCTGGGCGCTGGCACTTTTAGCTTTGTAAAAACCCTAATCTCAAAGTTGTGTTTATTGTCACACTGAATGTCACCGTAAAGCAAAAACAGTTTGGTGAGTGGCTATCTAATTTAGGTAATCATCTGTTATTTATGAATAAACTCTGTTAAATTTCGTTATAACTTGCGCCAGGCAATTAAGGAAGTAACGTCTGTGAGTCACCAAAATATCCAATACTATAATGCGCACGCAAAAGCGTTCTTTGATTCAACGATTAATGTTGATATGCAGCCTTTATATCAAATATTTTTACCTCATGTGAAAGTAGGTGGCCACATATTGGATGCAGGTTGTGGCAGTGGCAGAGATAGCAAAGCATTTGCCGCACAAGGTTTTACTGTAAGCGCAATCGATGCTAGCGAAGAACTCGTTAAACAAGCCAGCAAATTTTTAGGGTTTGCTGTAGAACATAAAACCTTCCAACAAATTAATGAACAAAACTGCTACGATGCAATTTGGTGTTGCGCAAGCTTATTACACGTCCCCTTTGTTGAGCTGAGTGATGTATTTTCCCGTTTAACTACCGCGTTAAAATCAGGCGGCGTAATGTATGTATCATTCAAATATGGTGAACCAAATTTAGCCCCAAGAGAGCACAACGGCCGAGCATTCACCGACTTCAATGAACAAGCACTAGAAACTCTGCTAGCTGACAACACACAGCTCAAAATTACAAACACATGGATAACTGGTGATAGACGAGCAGGGCGCGAAAACGAGCAGTGGTTTAATGCCATTCTTACTAGAGTAGATTTAAATGAGTAAGGTGTATGGTGGAGTTCAATTATCAGCACAAAAATTGTTTGTTGGTGATGATAATCCGTTATTACCTCAGCTAGTTTATGCTATAAATCATGCGAGTGAAATTGAAATAGCCGTATCATTTATCCAACCTAGCGGTATAAATTTGCTTTTTAATCCATTACTGGAAGCCTTAGCAAGTGGTGCGTCAGTTACTATATTAACGTCAGACTATTTAGACATAACGCACCCAATCGCACTGAGACATTTAATGATACTTGCAGAGCAAGGAGCAAAAATTCTTATTTATTGCTCTGAGTCTCAGCAAAGTTTTCATTTAAAGTCATATATCTTTGTAAAAACAAATAATCAAAGCCAAGTTCAGTCTGGTTGTGCATTTATTGGTTCAAGCAATATAAGCAGGAGTGCGTTAACAAATGGTCACGAATGGAATGTCAGAGTTGATTATAGTGAAGCGTCGGTAAATGAATTTGGGGCTATTCGGGAAGCATTTGAAAAAATTATAAATCATTGTTTGGTTCAACCTTTAACACATAATTGGATCGACGAATACATAAAACGAAGAAAGCCACAAACCGTAGTTGGTGTAAATGGAGAAACAACTGCTGAAGACGCTGAAATTGCCCCTCGTAAAGAGCAAATCGAAGCACTCGAAGCGTTAAATGAAACCAGAAAAAGAGGGTTCGAAAGGGGCTTGGTTGTGCTTGCAACTGGCATGGGTAAAACGTGGCTCAGTGCGTTTGATGTGAAACAAATAGGAGCGAAGCGCGTATTGTTTGTTGCACACAGAGAGGAGATTTTAATACAAGCACAGTCCACCTACTCACAACTTTTACCACTTGAAACAGGTTTTTACTCGGGCAAAATAAAAAATTACGAGGCAGATTGTATATTTGCCTCTGTGCAGACATTAGGGCGCCCTGAACACTTAGCTAAATTTAGTAAAAGACACTTCGATTATATTGTGATTGATGAGTTTCATCATGCCAGTTCACCTGTGTATCGTAATTTATTATCGCACTTTGAGCCCCAGTTTTTATTGGGTCTTACTGCAACCCCTGAAAGAACAGACCAAGCTGATATTTTAAGCTTATGCGATAATAATTTAGTTTTTGAAAGAAATTTAGTGCAAGGGATCGATCAGGAAACTCTAGTGCCTTTTCACTACTACGGAATTTGGGATAGTAATGTTAACTATCAAGCAATCCCTTGGCGTAATGGACGGTTTGACCCCGCATCATTAGAAAATAAATTTGCTACTGAAAAACGAGCCAAGCATGCAATTGAGCATTGGCAAAAATATAAGCAGTCAAAAACGCTCGCATTTTGTATTTCCAAAAAACACGCAGACTTTATGGCTTATACGTTTAACATAAACGGTATAAATGCGTTATCAGTACATAGCGAATCATCTGTGCGCCGTAATGAAGCGCTTACTATGCTAGAAAATGGTCAAGTAGACGTTTTATTCTCTGTAGATTTGTTTAACGAAGGCACGGACTTACCCTGTATCGATACTATTTTATTTTTACGCCCTAGTGAATCGAAAATATTATTTCTCCAACAGTTAGGTCGAGGCCTTAGATTAAATGAAGGTAAAACTCATTTAGTTGTGCTTGATTTTATTGGCAACCACCATAGCTTTTTAAATAAACCTTTTGCCCTATTTCATGAGAGTACAGCTAAAGGTGTTGTAAATCAGTTAGGTGATCCAAACTTACCTGAAGGTTGTTTTATTAATATCGACCTTGAAGTAAGCGATTTTTGGTATAAGTTGGCTAGGATGCAGCGTACAACAGCGAGCGAAGATCTAGTTTGCTTAGCTGAGCAATTAGGGCACTTGCCGACAGTCACTGAATTTTATTATCACTATGGCGACTTAAAAAAGGTTAACAAACAACATACAGGTTGGTTTGAATTAATTGCAAGTACATCAGACTTTGATGAAGAGGCAAGTGCTAAAGCGCTTACGCTTAAATCTTACTTTGAATTTTTGAAAGTTGGCATTCAAACAACCAGTATGACTAAAAGCTTCAAAGCAATTTTATTGCAAGCATTTGTCGCTTTAAATGGATTTGTTAACCCACCTAGCATAAAGCAATTATCGATTAGAAGTGGCGAAATATTAAAGCGTTACCCTAACTTAAGAGCCTATGATTTAAGTGATTCAGATAGAAATCAGAGTAGTGACTCTGAGGCTTGGTTTAAATACTGGAGTAAAAATCCGATTAGAGCGTTTACAACGCCAAATAAGCGTGGTGATGTATGGTTCAAACTTGAAAACGAAAAGTTTGTTGCAGATTTCGATGTACCTTCCGAAATTGTAGATAATTTAAATACAGCGGTTTTAGATCTTACGGATTATTTGCTTGCGCAATATACAAAACGCATTAGACAATCGAAAGTAGATGAATTGACCATAAGTGAGCAAAATAAGCTACCCGTATCAAGCTGTGACAGTTCTGAAAAAGTAGCAGTGTTGCCATATTTTCCAAATTTAAAGATTGCATGTGGTCATTTCAAAAATGGTGATGAAAGTGATATGGAGTATATGGAAATACCAATGGGGTTTGGCAGGTTAGATCCTGAAAGATATTTTCTAGCACGTGCAAGTGGTAACTCGATGAATGGCGGTAAGTCTCCGATAATGGATGAACAGTTATTATTACTTGAGTGGGTCACTCCGACAAGTGCTGGCTCACTGCAACATGCAACTGTTGCGATAGAACGTCAAGATGGTGCCGGAGATAGTCAATATTTACTTCGAGACGTAAAAAAAACAGACTAATGAGTATGGCGACGCGCAATATGTACTCATGGCTAAAAACCCAGAATATGAACCAATGGTTGCAAATGAATACATGCGCTCTTTTGCAAAGCTAAAAGGAATTGTGGAGTAAGTAAAACGTGAATAAAGGGATTTTAACGTTTGTTTTATATTTTGTGGTTTTTGTGAGTTTCGCTAGTGAGCAATACAGTGAAGGCACCTGCATTTTATTGAAAAACCAAGTGAAAGAGTACAGTGCATATCCGCAATCTAATCAATACAAAACTGCCAAGCGCTCTGTTGACACGCACTGTGTTAACCCCTTTACGTTACCTAAGGCTAATCAAACAAATACTACAGCAACAAACACTGATAAACTGACCCCAATTTATACAACTAAAAAGTTACACTCACAAAACCTTACGGAGCCATCAAATCAAGCCGTTGTAACGACACCACATCAAGCCAAAACATCAGTTCCAGTCAACAATATGCTTAGCTTAGTGCTCAAAATAGGTGCTTTGGTGTTAGTCATTATGTTTGTTTTAGCTTTTCTCAAAGCAATCACTGTACTGTTTGCCAAACGTGCTGCTAAATCACTACTTAAAAAAGTAACAGGTCGTATTGAACCCGTTGTAAGTAACCTGCCTGTAAGAAAAAATGAAGACATTAACCCTAAAACTGCTGCAAACGTTTCAGATAAATCTTGCTCTGTACTAAAAGATACCATAGCCGAAATTGTTGCTAATGATGTAAGCAGCTCAAGTGGCCTTCAAGGGGAGGCTGTTGTTAATAATCTAATTGAAAAGATTATTAACAACAAAGTGTTATCGGCGATGAGTAATGTGAGTCATTATACGAGTGTGCTGCTAACGAACGATAATGATGAGCTTACTGAAATTGATCATTTAATTGTTTCACCAGTTGGCGTATTTGTAATTGAGAGCAAAAATTACAGTGGTTATATATTCGGTAGCCAGCACCAAGCGAAATGGACGCAGACTTTAACAGGGCGTAAAACCCAATTTATGAACCCGCTTAGGCAAAACTATAAACATTGCTTAGCAGTCAGCCGATTACTTGGCGTTGTTGATGGTGTTGAATCCTTAGTGCTGTTTCATGATAAAGCGAGTTTTAAAACAAAGCTTCCGCCGAATGTACGTTATGTTAGTGAGATGGAAGCATTTTTATCTGGCTTTACCCACGTTAAATTTACCGATAGCCAGCTTGAAGAATTTAACACACGACTCACTAAAGTGATTTCGGTTACGACACGTGAAGATTTTAAGCAGCATATTCACGAAGTAAAGGCGAGGCAATACGATATTTAGAGATTTGCACTGCTACATCTTAGTCAAATATTTTTACCTAACCAATATCTCGAGTAACTATTTCACTTTTTTCCTTTGAAAATTCTAGTCCTTTCTTTCAGGAATGATGAATATCTCGCTTTTTTGAATCGTTACTTTGCGGATTTTGGGTTGTTTTTGCGCGTATTGTCCTTACTTTTATTACAGGTATTAGTCAAAACGTTTACTTAATTGTGAAAATTCGTAAATGCGCTAGAACATAAAGGCATATCTTGAATTGGTTTGGTTATAAGCAAGTAATTTCGGCTCTTGAGGGGGGATAACTTAAATTTACTTATATTTTACAAATGTACCCAATAGGGGTTCCTAATGATTGTTTCCTAGTTTGTTTTTCCTAGTAATAAGGTGTTTGTTTTTATTTAAATCATTGTAAATATTGGTTTAATTTTCTTCTTGGTATTGTTTTCTAGTGTTGTTGCTCTAATTTCACTAATTGTTAATCATGTGTTATCTCTAAATGGTCGAAAGACGTTAGCTAAATTCCATTAGGGGGAAGTATGAGTAACAAATTAATGGGCAAGCGCTTATTCAAAATGAGTGTGTTGTCGTTAGCTGTATCAGGGTGGGCAGCCCATGCAGCAGTGGACTGTACAAATATTGCCGAATGGCAATCAGGCGTGGCTTACACTGGCGGGCAGCAAGTGCAAAAAGCCAATATTGCTTATGAGGCGAAGTGGTGGACACAAGCCGATCCGGTAACCCATTCAGGTCAATACCAAGAATGGAAGAGTTTAGGCGAGTGCGGTAACGGCCAAGTAAACGAATTACCTTTAGCCGAAGTTTTATCACCTATGAGCGGTAGTTCTTTTACTGAAGGTGACAGCGTTGTCATTGAGGCGCAAGCATCTGACAATGACGGTTCTGTCGTAAAAGTGGAAGTACTTGTTGATGGTGTTGCAATTGCAACGCTGAGTTCTGCACCATATTCAGCAACTTGGCTGGCAGTGAAAGGGCAGCATCAAATTTCTGTGCGTGCAACCGATGATAAAGGCGGTGAAACCATCTCAGTTGCAAACAGCGTGACAGTGGCTGAAGTAGTGCCAGATAACTATGCGCCAACAGCAACGCTTACAAGTAACGCAAGTTCGAATTCAGTTAATTTGAATGACAACGTTGTCTTAAATTTAACCGGTAGCGATCAAGACGGCACTGTTGTTAGCCTAGAGCTATTCCAAGACGGTGTTTCGGTTTTGCAAGTTGCTGGCGCAAGTGGCAGTTATACGTTCAATGCAACCACGTTAGGCAATACGCAATTTAGCCTTGTGGCAACGGATGATAAAAATGCTGTATCACAAGCTGCAGTATTGAGCTTACGTGTTGTTGATAACACCACAGGCCCAGACGATCGTGATGCCTGTAAACCAGAAGGGCTTTACCAAACTCCGGGTGTAAATACGCCTTACTGTAGCATTTACGATGCTGATGGCCGTGAAGATATGGGTGCCGATCACCCACGTCGTGTAATTGGTTATTTCACTAGTTGGCGTAATGGCGCAAATGGCCAGCCATCTTACCTCGTTGATGATATTCCATGGGATAAAATCACCCATATTAACTACGCATTTGCTCATGTTGATGCTAATAACAAGGTTTCAATTGGCGATCCAAGTGCGGCGGGTAATCCTGCAACCAACATGGAATGGCCAGGTGTTGCAGGTGCTGAAATGGACCCAACACTGCCGTACACAGGTCACTTCAACTTACTGAATAAATATAAAAAACTACATCCAGACGTTAAAACACTTATTTCTGTTGGTGGTTGGGCAGAAACGGGCGGTTACTTTGACGCAAACGGCAACCGTGTTGCTAGCGGTGGTTTCTACACTATGACAACCAATGCAGACGGCTCAGTAAACACTGCGGGCATTAATGCATTTGCAAAAAGCGCGGTTGAGTTTATTGAAACGTACGGTTTCGATGGTGTTGATATTGATTATGAATACCCATCATCAATGAATGACTCGGGTCACCCTGATGATTTCCCAATTTCCAATGCACGTCGAGCAGGGCTAAATGCCTCTTACCAAGTGTTAATGAAAACCCTGCGTGAAGAGCTTGATAAAGCAGGTGAATTAGCGGGTAAACACTACATGCTTACCATCGCATCACCGTCATCAGGTTATTTACTGCGTGGTATGGAAACCTTCCAAACAACGAAGTACCTCGATTACCTAAACATCATGTCTTACGACTTGCACGGTGCTTGGAACGACCACGTTGGTCATAACGCAGCGCTTTACGATACAGGGCTAGACTCTGAGCTTGCGCAGTGGAATGTGTATGGCACAAAAGAGTTTGAAGGCATTGGTTACTTAAATACCGACTGGGCAGTTACTTACTTCCGTGGTGGTTTAAGTGCAGGCCGCATTAACATTGGTGTGCCTTACTATACTCGTGGCTTTAAAGATGTATCGGGTGGCGAAAACGGTTTGTGGGGGCGTGCGGCGCTACCTAACCAAGCTGATTGTGCCAAAGGTACTGGTGTAGGTGAGAAAAACAAATGTGGTAACGGCGCAGTTGGTATCGACAACATGTGGCATGACCTTGACGAAAACGGTAACGAAATGCCAGCAGGTAGTAACCCATTATGGCATGTTAAAAACCTACAAAACGGCATTTTGCCAAGTTACCTTGCAGATTACGGCCTAGATCCGGCGAATGACCCAACCGATCAACTTACCGGCACTTACACTCGTCATTACGATTCAGTGGCAGTAGCACCTTGGCTTTGGAATGCCGATAAAAAGGTGTTCTTGTCGATTGAAGATGAAGAGTCAATGGGCACTAAGCTTGATTATGTAATCAACAAAGGCCTTGGCGGTATTATGTTCTGGGAACTCGCTGGCGACTTTGATTACGACAGTGCGAAGAAAGAGTACTTTATGGGTTCTACTATGACCTCGCTTGCTTACAACAAGTTTGCACAAGCAGGTTCTAAGTACGACATCAACAAAGGTGAAAAAACTCACCAAGTACCAGCAGAGGCAGTTGACGTAAGCTTTGAAGTGAAAGACTTCCCAATTGGTGACGACAACTACCCAATTGCGCCAACCTTTAGCTTTACCAATAACTCAAACATTGATTTGAGCGGTGCAAAAGTATCGTTTGATGTACCCGTGGCTACGTCGGCTATTTTCAAATCAAACTGGAATGCGCAAGAAAAACTCGGCATGGCCGTTGAGGTAAATCGTTCAAACGCAGCTGGCAACAACATTGGCGGATTTGAGAACGAGTTCCACCGTTTCTCAATTACCTTTGTCAATGAGTGGGGCGGCGCTGCTAAGTCGTTTGCACCGGGCGAAACCATTAATGCACAAGTAATGTACTACATGCCAATTACTGGCCCAGTGAACCTTGTATTTGAAAAAGACGGTAAGCAATACGCCGCTAAATTTGAATACCCACATCTACCAGATGCAACCGCCGGTAACGGTGGTGGCAATGATGGCGGCGGTAACACCGACACATGTGAAGGTGTTGCAGTAGCTGATATTCCAGTTTATCCAAACTTCCCACAAACAGATTGGGCGGGCAACCCGTCACACGCGGCAGGCGGTGACTTAATGATTGATGGCGCATCTACGGCGGTTTACAAAGCCAAGTGGTGGACCTCAACCGAGCCTGGCACCTCTGCCGATTGGGATAGTGTGTGTACTTTATAACGCAACCTAGGTGAGGCCGTGTGCCTCACAGTTTGGAGAAAATTATGAATACCAAATTTAACATCAGTGTGCTCTCTGGTTCAGTGCTACTAGCATGTATTGCAGCGCCGTTTAATGCCAGCGCACACGGCTATATGGATAGCCCAAAGGCACGACAAGCATTTTGCCAAGCGCAAGGCGGGTATTGGTGGCCAGAAGACGGCAGCAATATTCCAAATTTGGCATGTCGCGCTGCATTTTTAGAATCGGGCCATGTGCAGTTTATTCAAGAACATGAGTTTGCAGTTAATACGCCCGATTACTTAAATCAAGCAGCGGTTGAAGCAAATGTGCCCGACGGTACTTTGTGTGCTGCGGGTAGTCACGAAAAGCGCGGTATGAATTTACCGTCAGCACATTGGCAAAAAACCGTGGTTACGCCAAACGCTAATGGTGAAATTCAAGTGCGTTATCGTGCAACCACACCGCACAACCCAAGCTTTTGGCAGTTTTATTTAACCAAGCCGGGTTTTAACCCTGCAACCGATACACTGACTTGGCAAAATATTGAGCTTATTCAAAGCCACGACAATATTGAGTTTGTAAAAGACCCTGACGGTAAGCGTTATTATGAAATGAGCGTCGCTATTCCTGCTGAGCGCGTCGGTGAAGCGGTGCTTTATAGCCGTTGGCAGCGTGTTGATGTGGTGGGTGAAGGTTTTTATAACTGTAGCGATATTATTATCGAGCGCGACACTGTTACACCGGTTGACTGGTTCCCGCTAGGTTATTTTGTTCGCCAAGGTCAAAATGCCAATGTTGGCGACACAGTTCAAGTGCGTTTGTTCGATGCAAGTGGCCTTGAGGTAGTAAATCAGCTATTTGCGGTTAACGCTAGTAATCAAGCAACTTGGCAAAGTGAGCTGGCAGCTAAGCTTAATTTAGATTACGCATCTGAATTGCAAATTGGTGTTAAAAACGCCAGTGGCGATATTGTGTTTGACGAGGCTAATTTGGCGTCAAATCAGGTATATGCAACATCCAGTGACTACAGTTTTGCGCTGTCGGTTATTGCTGCATCAGAAAATACCGCACCGAATGTTAACCCTGTAGCAGACGTGGTAATGGACGAAGGCTCACAAACTTTGGTGCACGTACATGCGTTCGATGATGAAAACGACCCACTTAGCTATCAATTCACTGTGCCTAATGAGTTCACCTACAGTGTAGACGGACCAAACCTCACCCTTAATGCGCCTGAGGTTTCAGCGAACGCCAACTTTGCGATTCAGGTGTCAGTATCTGACGGCAAGTTAAGCACGCCAGCAAGTTTTTCGGTAACGGTAAATGACACTACTATAAACCCCGAACTCCCGCCAGAGTGGGATGCCGCCAAAGCATACAACGCTGGCGATAAAGTTACCTATCTAGGTAAGGTTTATAAAGCCAAATGGTGGGTGCAAGGCGAAAAACCCAATAGCAGCGATGCGTGGCAATTGCTTTCACAGTCAACTGACGATGCGTGGTTAAGCACCAAAGCGTATTCGGCGGGTGATGTTGTGAGCCATAACTCGCAAAAATACCAAGCACGCTGGTGGACCAAAGGCGATGAGCCAGGTACCGCCTCAGTGTGGCAAACCCTTTAATTTAATCGGCTAAAGTGAGCCATAAGCTTGCTTTAGCTACTTTAGTTACCCCTTGCCGCAACGGCGGCTTGGTTTGCGACGTTGCGGGTTTTTAAAATTTAAAGAGAAACATTATGATTAAAAAATTATCTCTAGCAGTGGCAGTTGCACTTTGTTCTGGGCATGTAATTGCAGCGCCTTCTGCACCTAGTTTAAGTTGGGAAGACCAAAAATATTCATTTGTTGATGTAAATATTGACGGTCAAGGTTCGTATAAGTCATTAGTTACACGCAAAGATGTGGTTGATATTGCTATCAAATGGAATGCGTGGAGCGGTGAAGGCGGCGATAGCTACAAAGTAAAATTTGACGGTGTAGTAGTAAACGAAGGTACGCTTGCTGCTGGCACTAAGTCGGGCACAATTACCTTTCCATACACGCAATCGGGCCGTCATCAGTTAACGGTTGAACTGTGCCAAGGCACAGTGTGTGCGGCAAGCGCGCCAAAACCAATTGTAATCGCTGATACAGACGGTGGTCACCTAGATCCGTTACCAATGAATGTTGATCCAAATAACGGTAACTATGGCACCTCACCAGACACCGTTGTAGGGGCGTATTTTGTTGAGTGGGGCATTTATGGCCGCGACTTTGATGTAACAAAAGTGCCGGGCCAAAACCTAACGCATATCTTGTACGGTTTTATTCCAATTTGTGGTGCGAACGAGTCATTGAAAGAAATTGAAAACGGTAACAGCTGGCGCGCATTACAAAAAGCGTGTGGCGACTCACAAGATTATGAAGTAGTGATTCACGACCCGTGGGCAGCTATTCAAAAGTCACTGCCGGGCGTAGATGCAAAAGACCCAATTCGTGGTACTTACTCGCAATTAATGGCGCTTAAGCAGCGTTACCCTGATTTAAAAATCTTACCATCGGTAGGTGGTTGGACACTGTCAGACCCATTTCATGGCTTTACTGAAAAAGCGAATCGCGATGTATTCGTAGCATCAATGAAAGACTTCTTAAAAACTTGGAAATTCTACGATGGTGTCGATATTGACTGGGAATTCCCAGGTGGCGGCGGTCCAAATCCAAATCTTGGCGATCCAGCAAAAGACGGTCAAGCTTATATTGATCTAATGCGTGAACTACGCGCTATGTTAGATGAATTAGAAGCGGAAATTGGTAAACCGTACCAACTTACCTCTGCTATTGGTATGGGTTATGACAAAATTGAAGACGTAAACTATCCGCAAGCAGCGCAATATATGGATTACATCTTCGCCATGACGTATGACTTCTACGGTGGTTGGAACAATGTGACCGGTCACCAAACAGCGCTTTACTGTGGTAGTCATATGAGTACAGATGAGTGTAATGGTACAGGTCTTGATGATAAAGGCGAGCCGCGTAAAGGCCCTGCGTATACCACAGATAACGGTATTCAATTGTTGCTACAACAAGGTTTAGATCCGGCGAAAATTGTATTAGGTACGGCAATGTATGGTCGTGGCTGGGAAGGTGTAACCCCTGCAAATACAACAGACGGCGCAAATCCAATGACAGCACCAGGTAACGGTAAACTTACCGGCACTACTGCGCAAGGTGTGTGGGAAGCAGGTGTAATTGATTACAAAGGCATTAAAGCCCATATGATTGGCGCGGCAGAAACCGGCATTAACGGTTTTGAGGTTGGCTATGATGACGTGGCTGAAGGTGCCTATGTTTGGAATAAATCAAACGGTAAATTAATCACATACGATAGCCCACGCTCAGTAAAAGCGAAAGGTCAGTATGTTCGCAACTTAGGCCTTGCCGGTTTATTTGCATGGGAAATTGATGCAGACAACGGCGATATTTTAAATGCAATGCACGAAGGCCTAGGTGTTGTGGGTGGCAATACTAAACCTGTGGTTTCTGTACCAAGCGTTACAACGGTTAAATCAGGTGAAAGTACTTCACTTTTCGCAACTGCCAGTGATCGTGATAACGACCCACTAACATACAGCTGGACAGGCGATGTTGCATTAACGCTTTCAGGTGTAACCACAGATACGGTATCAATTACTGCGCCAACGGTAACGCAAGATACTGATTACACAGTAACCGTAGCTGTATCAGACGGCACAGACACTGTAACTAAATCGGCGATTATTCGCGTGGTATCAGATACGGTAGTGATTAACGAACCGCCAGTAGTATCACCAATTGCTAATGTTAGCGTGGAAGAAGGTAAATCAACTTCTGTAAGCGTAACTGCATCAGATGCTGATGGCGATACTTTAAGCTATAGCTGGAATGTACCTGCGGGCTTAACACTTTCTGGCAGCGGCGCAAGTGTGACGCTTACAGCAGGCGAAGTTGCAGCAGATACAAACTTGAGCGTATCAGTAACGGTATCAGACGGTACTGATGCTGTAACAGAAAGCTTCACAGTAACAGTAACTAATGTAGATGGCGGTGGCAGCACAACGTGGAATGCCGATGCAATTTACACCGGTGGCGATACGGTGCTTTACAACGGTGTTGAGTACAAAGCGAAGTGGTGGACACAAGGCGACCGTCCAGATCTTGGCGGCCCGTGGGAAGAAGTTATTCCAAACGACGGTCAAGTTCGCGCATGGCGTGCTGACCTTGTTTACAACACAGGTGACAAGGTGACTCACAACAATGACACTTATACAGCAAAATGGTGGACTAAAGGCGAAGAGCCTGGCGTTGCCGATGTGTGGGCGAAATAAGTTTTCATTCTAGTTCAAAAGGCAGCTACCGCTGCCTTTTTTTGTATTTGTACTTTTCTGTTTTGGTAATAGTGCAGCTCTTCGTGTAACCCCAAAGCCCAATCAATATAAAAGATCAGGGGTTACCTTTTCTAAATAAAAGTTAAGTGTTCATGAAAATCTCGTCAAAAATCAACAGGTCTTAATATTTAACGTCTATTATTGTGTTAATAACTAAAAGTCTTTGAAAGTGACATGAACCCAAGAATACCGTTACTTATAATCTGGCTTGCAATGACATTATTTGCATTTACTGCGAGTAATGCGTTGGCTAATGGGCAATCGTCGTCGCTGATCAACGAGTATGCGATTAAAAAGCTGGGCACTGAAGATGGTTTTGTGTCTTCAGAAATTTATTCAATTATTCAAGATAATCAAGGATTTTTATGGTTTGGTACCGCTGAAAATGGGGTGATGCGATTTGATGGTCGCAAGGTTGTGTTGTTTGAGTTTAATAAAATGAACGAAAACGGCTTATCACATAATGATGCGGGTAATTTAATGCTCGATAACGACGGCAGAATTTGGATTGGCACGTGGGGCGGCGGCGCTAATCTTTACGACCCTAAAATTGGGCGATTTGAAAACTTTCTACACAGTGCATCGCGAGCAAACTCGGTATCTTCTAATCGCATTCAATCATTATTGCACGACCAAACAGGCATTATTTGGCTTGGCAGCTACGATGGTGGGCTTAATAAATATCTGGGCAATGGTCAATTTGAGCACATTACAAAAACCGGTGACTCGGAGCCGAGTTTATCTCATAACCGTATTTGGGATATCGCAGACAAAGACGACAATTTTCTGTGGGTAGCGACCAGCTATGGCGTAAATCTATTTAACAAAAACACTCAGCAGTTTAAGCACTTCTTTCCAAACCCAAATAATAAAACCCCAACTGGGGCCAACGAAATTAGAAGCATGCTAATAACCAAAAGCGGAACATTTTATGTCGCCACGCAACAAGGTCCGTTTTTGTTTGAGCCAAATAGCGGCAGTTTCACCGCTATTTTAAATGTAGATCAGCAAGCACTTGGCCAAGTAAATTCGATGATTGAAGACCAAGACGGATTTGTTTGGTTTGTTACAGCAACAGGTATTTATCGCTATGCCAATGATATAGAGGAAATTGAGCGGCTAGATTTAGGTTACAACAATGGCTTTCGCATTATTTTTGAGGATTCTTTTGGTGTTATTTGGATCACAAATGAAGTGCACGGCATTTTTAAACTGACACCACAGCGTAAATTTAAATCGATTAATAGCTCGCAACTAAGTGCGCCAAATGGCATAACAGTTGACGAAAATGGCGATGTAGTTATTGCTGCTTCCTCTTCCGCCTTGTTTAAATGGCAAGTACGGGCGAAAAGCTTAGAACCTATTTCGGGCCCGCTTTTCACTAAAGAAAACGGTTTGGCGAATAGTGGGGCTGTGGAAAAACCCATTGTATTAAAACAAGGCACCAATTTACTTTGGATTGCACAAGACCAAGGGCTTGCCAAATACAACTTAGCAACTGGGAAAATTGACATAATCCGCTACCCTAAAACCGCTGAAAATTACCAAGAATTTAGAGAGTTACGGGCGTTAGCGCTCGATGAACACGGTAACTTATGGATTGGCACCTACAAAAATGGTGTGTACGTATACAACACAACCCATAAAACCTTTACACATTTAGACGAAAACAACGGCTTATCGCATCCTGAAGTGCTTAAAATAATGCGCGATAACGACAACAACATGTGGGTTGGCACCGGCAATGGCGTAAACCTGTGGTTACCCGATAAACAGCGTTTTCGGGTTTATAAAATGGATGAAGCCGACGAGCAAACTTTATTGGGTAGTATCGTACAAGATATTTACCAAGCTAAAAATGGCGCGATTTGGATAGCAACGCAAAAAGGCCTCAATTTATATCAACCCAGCAGCCAAACCTTTAAGCATTACAGCGTCTTAAATGGCCTTGCTACATCGTTAATTCGTGCTGTGGTAGATGATCAAAACGGCAACTTATGGCTCACCACTAATAAGGGTATCTCTACTTTAAACCCAAGTACTGATGAAGTCGTTAACTATGATGGCAGTGAAGGGATTTTAGGGGCAAATTATTACGCAAACAGCTTGGTTGTGGGTGCCAACAATACTTTATTCACTAGTAGCCAACGTGGGGTTGAATACTTTAATACTGATGTTGAAGAAAACGAAGTTAAATCACCTAACGTGGTACTGACTGGGTTTAGCAAAATGGGCGAGCAGAAAAAGCTCGAAAAACCGTATTCTTATGTCAAAGAAATTGACTTATCGTATCAAGATTACTTTATTTCATTTGAGTTTTCGGTGTTAGATTTTGCAGCACCCAGCAAAAATCAGTATGCCTATCGCCTTGAGGGGTACGATAACAACTGGATAGAATTAGGTAACAATAATATTGCGTCATTTACTAATTTGGATGGCGGCAGATACACCTTGCAAGTTAAAGCAACTAACAGCGCAGGTAAATGGAGTAACGAGTTACTTTCAATCGACTTAAATGTGGCGCCTTCGCCTTTTAAAAGCTGGTGGGCTTATACGCTTTACACGTTATTTGCCGGTGCATTGGTTTTTTTAATGATATATCTGCGCACTCGTTTACAACAAAGTGAGATCACTCGGCAAAAGCAATTTGTAATGGCGTTAGAAGAGCAAGTTGCTGAAAAAACGGCGTCGCTTGAGCAACACGCCAAAGAACTCAAACTTGCCTTACAAAAAGCAGAAACCGCAACGAAGTTAAAATCTGAATTTTTAGCCAATATGAGTCATGAGATCCGCACACCAATGAATGGCGTAATTGGTATGCTGCAACTGTTAAAAGACAGCAGGCTTTCCGACGAACAAGCACACCGCGTGAGCATTGCCAGTTCAAGTGCAAAGTCGTTACTGACGCTGATTAACGATATTCTGGATTTTTCAAAAATAGAAGCAGATCGCATTGAACTTGAATACATTGATTTTGATCTGCGTAACTTACTTGAAAAACTCGCAGAATCTGTGGCCCTTGATGCACAGTTAAAAGATGTTGAGGTTATTTTAGATATCAACGCCATGTCGGTCAGTCATGTAAATTCCGATCCTGGGCGAATTCGCCAAATACTCACCAATATTTTAAGTAATGCCGTTAAGTTTACTGAGTCTGGTCAAATAGTGATCCGTGCAGAGCTTTGTGACTCCGAAAAAATAGGATTCAGTCAGCTAAACTGCGAAATTCAAGATACCGGCATCGGCATTGCCAAAGATAAAGTAACCTCGCTATTTGACGCATTTAGTCAAGGAGATGCATCGACCACACGAAAATACGGTGGCACTGGGCTTGGCCTCAGCATTACACGAAAACTCTGCAATCTGCTGCACGGCGATGTAACGGTTACAAGTAAATTAGGCGAGGGCAGCTGTTTTAACGTAACGTGTTTAGTGAAAAACATCGCGCAGCCAAACAAGGTAAATGAAGGCCCACTATTTGAGTTGTTAACGGTGTTGATTGCTGACGAAAATGAAATTAATTGCCAAGTGGTAAAACAGGTTTTAGAGAGCGAGTCAGCAAACACAATCGTTGCCAATTCAGCTGAGCAGGTAACGGCACATTTAAGTAGTGATTTAGCAACTATCGACTTGATTTTAATGGATACTAAGTTGTATGAAAATGGCCTATTAAAACAGCAATTAACGCACCTCACGAAAACGAATAAAACACAGCTAGTTATGATGGCGCCAATTAATAAACAATTCGATAGTGATGCGTGTAAAGCGGGTAATATTAGCGCGATTTTGGCAAAGCCCGTTACGCCAAAAGGCCTGATTAAAGTACTTAACAGTACGCTGCAAAACTCATCTGAGCATACCAGTGATGTAAGCGAGCAGCCGACCAATTTAAATGATACAGACACCACTACGTTTAATGGTGTACACGTATTGTTAGTTGAAGATAATCCAGTAAATCAAATTGTCGCGTTGAGTGTTTTGAAAAACTTAGGGGTAACTGCAGACGTTGCCTCAAACGGCTACGATGCGTTAGCAGCTCTTAAAGCCATGGACAAACCAAGCCAATATTCAGCAATTATTATGGACTGCCAAATGCCGGAAATGGACGGTTATGAAACCGCATCTAAAATTAAATCGGGCGAGGCAGGACATAGCGCAATAAATATTCCGATAATTGCAATGACCGCCAATGCCATGCAGGGCGATAAACAGCGCTGCCTTGATGCGGGAATGGACGATTATATGACCAAACCCATATCGCAACAAACGGTGATAGCCAAATTGAAAAAGTGGATTAGTGAATAAGCTTGCTTAAGTGCCAATTGTTGATTGCTATTTAAATTGTCGCACTTAAGTAAATGGGCTTAGGCAAAGGAGTAAATGGGTTTAGGCAAAGGTTAAACTAATCGTTACGCCTCCATTGTCACTGCTAAGTGAGACGTTAACACCGTATTTTTCACATAATCTTTTTACCAGCGATAGGCCAATGCCACTGCCATGGCTATTTGGCCCACGTTTTCCTGCTTCAAATACGCTTTGCGATGAGAGTGTATCTGTTAAGCCTTTACCGTTGTCTGCGATGGTGAGCACATTGTTTTGAAACTCAATTTTTATATGCGAACCTTGGCCATGGTAAATGGCATTTTGCAGTAAATTTTGGACGACGAGTGAAAGCTCTAATGCCCCCATTGCCACATTGGCGTTATCGGCCAAGTTAATGTCTACTGTTACGTCTTTTAATAGCGCCTGATTTTTAATGATGCAGTTTTCAATAACCGATTTTAAGTTGGTGTGCTCGGTATCGCGCTGCTTTTCACGGGCAAGGGCGAGTAACGTTTCAATAGTCTCGTGCATTTGCTGATTGGCATCACTAATGCGCGTAACAAATTTTTGCTGTGCTTGGCTTAGCTCGGTATGGGTTAATAATGTTACAGCGCCTTGGCTTACCGTGAGCGGGGTGCGCAATTCGTGGGATACATCGCGAGTAAATTGTTGTTCTCGTGTTATAAATGCACTTACGCGAGCAAGCGCTGCCTCTAATGTTTGCGCAAATCGGCCAATCTCGTTTTGTTTAAATTGTGCGGCGAATTTTGTCGGTAACTTTTCAACCGGGCTATTGTCGACGATATTCATTAGATCATCGAGTGGATTGAGTAAGGTTTTACTTAACTTAACTGTGCCAAACGCAAGCACTAACGCCAGTAAAATACCTAAGCACAGTAAGCCGAATGAGAAATAGAACAACTTGTTAGTTAGGCGGTTTACCACTAATTGTTGACTTACCTCGGCCAGTAAAATATGTTGCTGACGCTGATTATCATCGAGATAGGCGATGTGATAATGCTCGTTCTTATCGCCGCTAAATTCTCTTCGCTTAGATGTGTTGCTTAGCGCTTGTTGCACAAGGTTTGGCAAAGTACTTTGGTCTTTATGGTAAGTAATAAAATCAAAATGGGGCTTAGGTGTTTGCCCATTTTTAATTTGGCTGAGTACTTGTTGCTTTTCACTGTTTAGAATTTGATAGAAGAAAGTGTCTTCAACCACAAAACTAAACATTAAGGTCACAAGTGAAAATAAAATGCTTAGAAGTACTACGATTGAAACAAAGTAAGTAACGATTTTGTTTCTAAGTTGCTTTGCTGTCATAACTGGGCTCGTTTAAATATCGAGTGCTAAACCAACACTGTGTATGGTTTTAATAAGTGGTGTGGCAAACGGTTTATCAACCGCTTTTCGCAGCTGATAAATGTGTGAGCGTAAAGAGTCTGAATCAGTGCCGTCTTCACCCCAAATACGTTCGCAAAGCTCACTTTTAGATACCGCACGTGGGTAACTTTCCATCAGAATTTTTAAAATACCAAAAAGTATAGGAGAGAGTTGCAGCGGTGTGCCAGCGCGCGTAACTTGTTGACGCTGGTAATTAAGCACAAGCTGTTTATTTGCATCGCCAATACTTAGCGTTCGCTCGCTTTTTTGGTTAGTATGGCGAAGAGTTAACGCACTGCAGCGCATATATAACTCGTCCAGTGCAAATGGCTTGGTGAGGTAATCATCAGCACCATGCTGAAAGCCCGCCAGTTTGTCATCTAATGTATCTCTGGCAGTTAGCATTATAATGGGAATATGGCGGTCAGCTTTTTCTCTTATACGTTTACAGACTTCAAGGCCTTCAATATCGGGCAGCATAATGTCTAAAATAATGCAGTCAAAATACGCTGTCAGGGCTAATTCGACGCCCTGTTCACCAGCGTATGCAAAATCCAGTATATCGCCTTTTAGTGCGAAGAAATCAGCAATGTTCTCGGCAATTGCTGCATTATCTTCAATCACTAAAATGCGTAGTGGTGAGGTTTTTGTCACTCGTACCAACCTTCTAATTGTGTGTAGTAGCCTTCAGGAAGCTCATGCTCACCCTGAATAACAATATGGTGTTTTTGCGTATTTGCAATTGCGTTAAATAGCGCAATGTTTTCTTGTTTATTGGCATATTGGTCGTTATCTGCGGTAACTAACCAGGTTTTTTCTGCATTCAACTGTTTAACGAAATTGAGTGGCGACACACGCGCAACATTATCACTCGAAGCTGGTGGCACAATTGATAACACCTTATTGATACGGGTATCAAGTGACGCCAAAATTAAGCTAATTTGACCACCCATGCTGTAACCGGCCACGCTAATTTCGTTTTGGTCGAATTGTGGCTGTGTTGCGACCCAATCTAAAAGTACACGGTGATCTTTAACCGTATCAATTATCATGGTTTCGTATGGTTCGCGCTTGCCCCAAAACCATAAATCATACATTACCTTTTTTATGTTGTAATCCAAGTTCTTACGTTTGCCATGATTGCGTGCATCAATAACTAACACCGCATACCCTTTGGCAAGCGCCATATTGGCTAGTTCATCGGTTTGTTCAATGGTATCGGTATTTTTAAATGAATCTTGTAACCAACGAATGTAGCTTCGTCCCATTGCGTGAACACCTATCAACAAGGGCACAGGTTTGCTGCCATCATAGTTTTCAGGGTACACCAACTGGCCGTTTACATTTTCTCCATCAAAGCTTTGGTAATTAATAGCGTAATGACCGTTTTCAAGCTGTGTTAATGTAACGTTGGCGTTTTCCACTTGATAACTGTAGGTTTCTGCTAGCTGATTTGGCGTTATCTGATAGGGTTTTAAGGCAAACTTGGTATACCAAAAAATTGCCAGCAATGTGAGAACGGTGATTGTTGTAAGGGTAATTTTCATCCAATTTTTCTTAATCATTGTTTTTTCCTTGGGTGCGATTATTAATGCTATTCGCTAGGCCATCGTTATGACTGAGCGGTTTATGACAGGCACTTTAAATCAGTAGATGTGAAATGGATGTGAAAGACAGCGATGTTAAAGTGATACGTGTGTTGTAAAAAATATGGCTGCTTCAAGCCGAAGCGCTTGAAGGTTTTGAAATATAAAAAAGGCCGCATGTGCGGCCTTTTGTTGTCTTCAGAGAGTTTTCTAAGGTCTGTATTGTGCGTCTACGGTTACGCCAGAGTATGCTCTGTAACCATATGCGCCAATGTGCCATGTACCTGCACCTGGGTTGTTAATAGTACAGGTTTCTGTGTTGCCATCGTTCCATGAACGACAGTCATATGATGACGTGCTTGGTTGGCTGCCGTTGCGAATATAAAGATCCGCATCACCTGTGCCACCTGAAAGCGTTACAGTGAACGTTGACATACCTGCTGGTACGTCAATTGTGTAACGGCTCCAAGCGCCGCGACTTGCTGATACGTTATCAACTGAACCGCCGCCACCATTAGTGCCACCTGTTGTTGAAGATGTGATATCACCTGTTAGTGACGCACCAGAGAAAGCCGTGTATGCATTTAGCATTACGTGATAAGTACCTGCTGTTGGATTATCAATAGAACAGGTTTCACCGTTACCTGAGTTCCAAGAACGGCACTCATAGCTTGAGGTAGTTGGCTTGCTGCCAGCACGCACGTAAAGGTCTGCATCCCCCGAGCCACCTGCTAATGTGAAAGTTACGTTAGTTGCGCCAGATGGTACTTCCATTGTGAAGAACGACTGTGCGTTTTTAGCGCCAGAAAGACCAGTTTTAGCAACCTTATCTTCTAACACGTTATCGCCTGTTGGCGGTGTAGTAGTGTCGCCAGATGCCGCATTTACAGCAGCAAGTGCATCAACAATACCGGTACCACAGTTGTTACATGTAGCAGGGAATGAACGCGTTGTTGATTTTAGGATCTGTTCAATTTCATCAGGTGTAGCAGACGGTTTTGCTTGTTTGATTAACGCAGCAACACCGGCAACATGTGGCGCTGCCATTGATGTACCTTGCGAGTATGCATAGCTGTCGCTACCTGGGCCAGTTGCACCTGAGTTGTAAGTTGAAAGAACACCTTCAGGATCGTTTGCAAAGCTCTGCGCGCCACCTGGTGCTGCAACATCAATATTTGCACCATAGTTTGAATAGTATGCACGGCCACCATTACGGCCAACTGAAGCTACGTTTACAACGCCTGAACAGTTACCTGGGTTGTAGTTTGCAGAGTTATCGTTATCGTTACCAGCTGCAATAACAACTACTGCGCCATTTGCACGGGCAGTGTTAATTGCCGCTTGTGTAGTCGCGCTACACGCACCTGAACCACCTAAGCTCATATTAATAACAGATGCAGGGTTAGCATTCGCTGTGGTGCCAGAAACTGAGCCACCAGATGCCCAAATAATACCGTCAGCGATATCTGACGTTAAACCACCACATTTACCCAGTACACGTACTGGCACAACTTTCGCGTCGTATGCTACACCTGCAATACCTTCGCCGTTATTCGCTACTGCTGCAACCGTACCTGCTACGTGAGTACCGTGCCAGCTTGAGCTTTGATCTGAGCGTGGTACTGGTTGACCTGAGCTATCTGTACCACATTCACCCGTTGTAGTTGCATCACCAGGATCGCGTGCATCGTTATCACGACCACCGCCATCGTTTGCTACGAAAGTGTTTGAAATCATATCGTAACCAGGTAATAGGTTTGCATTTAGATCTGCGTGTGGACGGTAACCTGTATCAAGTACCGCAACAGTTACACCAGCACCTGTTGCTTTATCCCATGCGCTCGGTAAGTTAAGACCACCGTTTGCTTCATAGTAGTGCCACTGATCTGAGTATTGCGGATCATTAGGCGTAGCAAATGGTTGTAACATTTGGTCGATTTCAATGTATTCAATATCACCAGATGCAATCATGTCTTGCATATATTGCTGTGTTTCTTGTGCAGATAGCTTGCCGTCTACTTTTACTACGTGAAGGCCTTGCATAGCCATAGGGCGCACGTAGCGAGATTGCTTTTTAAGCTTCGATTTGAAGTTTGATACAAACGATTGTGCTGAAGCGCGCGGTGCAAAAGATTGCGTATCTGCAGTATGTGCAAATTCTGCAGCGGTTTGCGTTTTGTATTTAATAATGAATTGTGTCGAAAGCTGAGCTTGACCCACTAATTTAGCTTGTACTTCAGCAAG
The DNA here is from genome assembly GCF_021654175.1 of Pseudoalteromonas sp. MMG024. Classification (NCBI taxonomy): domain Bacteria; kingdom Pseudomonadati; phylum Pseudomonadota; class Gammaproteobacteria; order Alteromonadales; family Pseudoalteromonadaceae; genus Pseudoalteromonas; species Pseudoalteromonas sp. MMG024. The sequence goes on along the minus strand of NZ_JAKFZO010000004.1, from coordinate 226,288 downwards.
TTGTGAAGGTTCGCTTAATGTATTTGCGTTAGCGTTGATTGCGAGCGGTACTAGCGTGGCTAATAAGCTCTTTTTTAATAATTTATTATTATTCATAGTATTCCCTAGAATTATTGTGATGTTGCCATTTTGGACCCAAATGAGGATCTATTGTTAATTTAATGTGAAACAAAAACTAATAAATTACTAAAAAGCTATAAGTTAATAGTAAATGGTTATAAGCAAGGAGATTGCTCGTCTGCCACCTAGGTTAGCTATGTAAATGGATGTTAATAGCTATATTTCAATAGCTTACAATTTTCATGACAGGACATTTGTCTGGTTTTTATGAAATTAATACAAAACCATGAGATCAAAAGTGTGATTTAGATTTGTTAATTTTTGCTCGAAATGCAATAGCAGGTAGTTTTTACGAAAATAGTCGTAGTTATAGTGGGTGATAACCAAACCAATTTGGTTTGATTGTTTGGCGCTTACCCGAGTAGTTTAACTTGATATAAAATCCATCAATTAAGTCGACAGATAATAAATCATCCACCGCCATTAAACGGTCTTTATGTGGTTTAGATAAATTGTTCGGCACACGCGAAAGCGCGATTTGTTTTGCGTGTTCGGGCGATTGTGCCACGATTAATTCAAAACTGTGTTGCTCCATGATGTGATCCGGGTAATACGCACCTAAGTTGACAAAAAACAGAGTGTGTTGATTTGGCTCTGGGTGCTCTGATAGCGAAATTTCAAAGCCGTCGATGTGTTTTATTTCACAGTAGCTGTCCATATGCACCTTAGCTTTATCACCACACCATTGTTGCTTCAGTACGTTAAACGTTTGTTCTATGGTTTCGCCTACGACAAATCGAATATCATGCATTTCGATATTGCAGCCGCTTACTTTACCGCCTAAGCACACCATAAATAGTCGTTTCACAGTTAACCCTTTTGTTAGTTTTTGAAGGCTTTAGTCACGCATAAACGATACGCGTTTAATTAAACCGTTTTCAATTTGGTAGCTTGCAATCACCACTACATCGGTATCAATAATATTTGGGTCGTGTGATGCGCTGCAGGCTCGCTCTTTATCGACCAAAAAACTACCATTCACAATACGATTTAACGACGTGGCATTTAAATACACTAGCGAGGCAAACTTAGCACCATAACGTTTAATTAATTCGTCTTTGCCCTGGTACTGCAATCCGCCAGGAAATGCATGAATTTCTACGTCATCGTGGTAGGTCGCGGCAAACGCATCAATATCACGGTTATTGTAGGCATCAAGTTGCTTATCAACGATGGCAATGGTTTGTTGTTCTATCTCTGAATAAGTCATTGTAAATTGATTGCATTAGCTCAAAGAGCGCGATTGTAGTAAAGTTTTACCTTTCGCAACATGATTTTGCGATAAACTTGTACTTGCCAGCCCATTATTATTTTGCAGTGAGCCCAAATGAATCAAACACAGTTACAGCAAGCGCTAAAACACCATTTTAACTTTGATGTTTTTCGCGAAGGACAAGGACAAACCATTTCGCAGCTTTTAGCAGGCCATTCAAGCCTTGCTGTATTTCCAACCGGCTCAGGTAAGTCTTTGTGTTACCAACTTACCGCGCTTTTGTTACCGCATTTAACCTTAGTGGTATCGCCCTTGCTCGCACTGATGAAAGATCAGGTGGACTTTCTCAATAGCAAAGGCATTGCAGCCGCAAGTTTAGATTCGAGCCTTGATAAAGATAGTTACTTTGATGTTGTTAATCGCGTAAGGCAGGGCGAAATTAAAATTCTTATGGTGTCGGTAGAGCGCTTTAAAAATGAACGGTTTAGGCAGTTTATTAACTCGGTTTCGATTTCTATGCTGGTGGTCGATGAAGCCCATTGTATTTCGGAATGGGGCCATAACTTTAGACCTGATTACCTGAAGCTGCCGCAGTATCGTGAAGAGCTGAATATTCCACTGGTATTACTGTTAACGGCAACCGCAACAAAGAAAGTAAAACAGGATATGGCGGCTAAATTTCAAATCCAGCAACAGCATATAGTGCAAACGGGTTTTTATCGTCATAATCTCGATTTATCAGTGATCCCAGCAGTTGCTGAGCAAAAAGCACAGCAACTATTGGATGTTGTAAAGTCACAACAGGGTTGTGGCATTGTGTATGTGACGTTGCAGCAAACCGCAGAGTCTGTGGCAACTATGCTTGCTAATCAGGGGATTAATGCGGTTGCGTATCATGCTGGCCTTGGTGCTGAGCAACGTCAAATGATTCAAAACCAGTTTATGCAAAGCAACAATCAAGTGGTTGTTGCAACCATTGCCTTTGGTATGGGTATTGATAAAAGCGATATTCGCTTTGTGGTGCATTATGATTTACCGAAATCAATCGAAAACTATTCGCAAGAAATTGGTCGCGCGGGGCGTGACGGTAAGCCATCTAATTGCTTCGTATTGGGTAATCTAGATGATGTAACTACGCTTGAAAACTTTGTCTACGGCGATACGCCTGAAGCCACAAGTTTGCAGCGATTTTTTGACGACATTCGCGAGCAAAGCCAAGATAATTTATGGCAGTGCCAAATTTATTCACTGTCACAGACAACCAATATTCGCCAGTTAACGTTAAAAACGGTGCTGGTGCAATGTGAGTTGTTAGGGTTACTAACCGCCAAGTACAGTTATTTTGCTGAGTACCGCTATTTTTTCAAATCGGATAAAGCAAGCGTATTAGCCAAATTTAACCGAGAGCGACAAGCATTTTTAAACCAGTTATTTGATGCAACTGACTTTAAGAAAAAGTGGGGCAGCATAGATGTTAGCGAGTTTGCCATGCAATCAGGGCTTGACCGCTCGCGGATATTGTCGGCACTTGAGTATTTACACGAGCAGAGCGATATTGAGCTTGAAAGCAAACAGCTTGTTGATGTTTATGCGGTTAATTCTAGTTTATTAGCTAACAATGAGTTGCTTAGTCAGTTAACAGATTATTTTGCGAGCAATGAAAAAAGCGAAGTGGCGCGTATCAACACCATGTTGCGCTATTTTCAGCTAGACACGTGTTTAAGTTACAATTTGGCGCGCTATTTTGATGACCAAGGTGCACCAAACACCTGCGGCCATTGCAGTGTGTGCCGTGGGCAGACAGCTAAATTGAATTACATCGATACGCAAAAGCAGCTCGTAGAAAATCAAATTAACGATTATCTAGCACCGTTAGATATTGCCTTAAATGGGCAAGGGTTTGAATTAAGCGATACGTTAGCAGCGCGATTTTTAACAGGCTTAACACAACCTGTGTTCACTAAAGTTAAAGCGTCAAAAATGGCAGGGTATGCGGTATACGATACCGTGCCATTTGAATTGGTGAAAAGCGCAGTAGCGCGAAACCGCTAGCCTACTTTTTCAATGTATTCTAGCGCCGTCATTTGGTGATATGTGACATCGCTGTGTAATACATGAGCGGGATTTGGGTCAACTATCTCAATTGGAATAGCATTTTGACGTGCCATTTCGAGCGCCATTTGTGTAATGTTGACACTAAACGAGGTGCCGATAAATACCATTTTATCGGCGTTATACATGCGGTTTTGCGCCTCGGTGATTTGGTATAAATCGGTATAAAACTCATCAAACAGTAAAACATAAGGTTTTAGTGACACATTGAGCTCTGGCCCGTGTTTTGAAATCTTAAAAATATCGAGTAAAGACGCTTTAAGATTTTGTTCGTCTACTTCATGCCATGGCGCGTTAAAACGTTCAACAACAGGCCCTTGTTCATGATAGCGCGTAACGTGATCAATGCGTCCATGAATTGAAATGTAATTTTGATTGCCCGCTTTGCCATCAAGGCCGTCAATATTTTGCGTGATTAGGTTTTTGTCGGCTAGCCAATAGTGTGCCTGGTTAGGGCCGTGGTTGCGGTAAGTTACAAAACGCGTGTAATACCAAGCCAAAAATTCCGCCGGATTATGTTGATACATGGCACGGGTTGCCATCTCTTGTGGCGTGTAATTATTGCTGCCAATGGTCCAAAAACCATCTTCGCCGCGAAAGGTTGGTATACCACTGGCACTACTTACGCCTGCTCCTGTGATATATAAAGTATTAGTCATATCGCAATGCACTTCTTTTTTTGCTTTTAAGTAGTTTATCGCCAAATTGAAATAAACCAAGACCAGTGACAATAATCACCGCGCCAATAATTAATGAGAGTGACAGAGGTTCATTGTTTAACAGTGTACCCAGTGCAATGGCAAATCCCGGTGTAATAAGTGTGATCAAGGCTACCGTGCTGGCTTCTAACTTTTGTAACACATGAAAATACGCCAAAAAGCCAAGTAGTGAGCCAAAGACACCTAAATATAAAATTGAGGCGATGGCACGATGACTCCAACTGCTTGGCGCAAAGGTACCATCCACCAGTAACCAAGTGATAAAAAATAAAGGTGTTGCAATAATGAGTGCGCCAAAGGTGGTTGCCATTGGATGAATAGCCAGTTTTACGGTTTTTACCATCACACCGCTTAAACTAAAGAAACACACCGCAGCGAGCACGCACAAAAGACCCACATTAAATACCGAACCGTCAGCGAGTTGATCTTTACACACTAAGGCTAAACCACACACTGACAGCATTAAGGCAATCACTTTTACTTTGCTAAACTTGGCTTCATTTAAAATACGCTGCGCCAGCAAGCCCGATAAAATCGGAGCAAGGCCAAACACCAGTGAGATAACACCAGAAGGCACTGACTGCGCTGCAAAGTAACTGAGCATCATGCCGCCATAAATGCCAAGTGCTGAATAGGCGTATAACTTTATCGCTCTGCCATGCCAGGGTAAGCGAATATTCGCAATCGCCATAACAAATGCACCGAGTACTAGGGCGATTAACATGCGCAAAAATACCGCCATGGTGGGTGGAATAGAATCACTGCTCCATACAATGCCAAGCGGTGTGGTTGACCAAATTAGCACGACAAAAAAATACGATACCTTAACAGGCATAATAGCGTTCCTAAATTTGGCAGATAAAAGAAGTGAGGGGGGAGTGACTAACCGCTTTTACCTGCGGTTAAATCATTTAACCGCGTTAAGTACGACGTAGCAGGGCATTGACCGTGTTGGCCTGCCATGTATTCCATACTAGATGCGAGTTAAAGAGTGTCATTTGTTTTCAATGTAAGTATTCGTTTAAGAAGTTATAGAGTCGTTTGGAATGGGTATGAAGTCAAGCAGAATAAAGGGTAATTAAATTACCCTTTATAAAACAAATGTAACAAGCTATGTACGCGTTTAACGAAAACTTAGTTAATTGGCGCTAATAACGTTGGATTGGTTACTAACTGACGCACGCCATGCGCGTGATCTTCTTCAAATACATTCGCTTCACACCATTTACCTATAGTGTTGATGTTCAGCTTTGCACATTGTGGACGCACATTCCATGTAACTTGAAGTGGTGAACATGATTTTTCGCTAAAGCTTGGGCCTGTAGTTGAACCTAAAAACTCAACTGGCGCACCTGTGTTATTTGGAATGTGTTTAGCTTGGTGATAACCGTTTACGACATTGCCGTCGTAGCTTAAGTCGTTAAAATCCAGTGCATCGTCATCATTTACTAAGGTAAATACTTGAGTTTCTACGCGTAAGTCTGGATTTGCACATTTTTCACTTAAACATGAACCTAAACCTTTACCCGGTTTAACATCGCATGAGGTGTGTACCCAGTGCACTTCAATGGTGTCACCCGGTTTTAAGCCTTTACAAATTTTACCTTTTGGCGCTTTTAATTCAGCGGCACTAAGTGATTTTGATACATTACATTGGTAACCACCATATTTACCGTCACCTGCAAATAAAGAAAAGTCCTTTGCTTTGTGTTCGGCATTTTTATGGAAGTGGATATTACATAAGTTAAGCTGTTCTTTAGCTGGTGCTTTGCTGAAAATCACTTTATTTTCGCCAACTAGGTTATCAATATCGCGTGGTGTTTGCGGACCAAAGCCCTCACAGGTATCGGCAAGTGTTGTCGTGGCAAAGCTCAATGCGATGGCTGAAAAAAGTGCTTTTTTTATCATTATGGTTTCCCTTAAAAAGTTGTGTTGGCATACGCAACGCACTTATACCGCTGCAAAAGCATTGGCTTTTGGCAAATAGGCGGTGGTGACAACGTATGGTTATTTTTCAGGGGAGCGCGAGTGTAGCACGGCGTTTATGGCTTTTTGTGAATTTAATGATTTTTTTAATTGTTTTTTATTTAACATTATCGCAACAATAAAAGCTTGATAAGAGGTTGCTTATTGACTTATGGAAGCTTATAATCCTCACCATATTTTTAGTCGTGCACAGCGTGACTAATTAAGTAGTCATTGGCGCGGGATGGAGCAGCCTGGTAGCTCGTCGGGCTCATAACCCGAAGGTCGTCGGTTCAAATCCGGCTCCCGCAACCAACTACCTGTTACTTTTGTAACTTACGCGCATTACTTAATGCGCGTTTTGCGTTTAGGCAAAGAGTATTTGCCTAATTTGGTTTTCGACCCGCACCAAGCTTGGCCAACGGCCACACAGATTAGTTTTTGATGTGACGCCCCGCTTGGTTCGGGGCGTTGTTGTATCTGAAACGCTAGAAGTTGGGGCATATGCCCTTTTTTTGTTTGTACGGAGAGATGTTGTGACTAAACTCGAACAAGATTTAATAGCGATGTTTGAGCCTACCATTGAAGATATGGGCTTTGAATTATTGGGCTTAGAGTTGGCGCAAGCGGGCCGCAATTCGACGCTGCGCGTGTATATCGATCATGAAAACGGCGTAAATGTAGATAACTGTGCCGATGTCAGCAGACAAATTAGCGCTATCTTAGACGTTGAAGATCCGATAACGAATGAATTTAACTTGGAAGTATCTTCGCCAGGCATTGACAGACCATTATTTAAACCAGAACACTTTGTTAAAGCCACAGGTGAAGAAGTGCGTTTACGCACTAAGCTTCCACAAGACGGTCGCCGCAATTTTAAAGGCGACTTAACCCAGGTTAATGGCGATATGATTACGCTTAACATCGACGGTACGGATTGTATGATCATGTTATCGAATGTTGAAAAAGCGAACATCATCGCTAAGTTTTAATCGTGCGAAAGGAATAGGGCAAGCGAGGCAAGAAGATGGCAAAAGAAATACTTTTGGTGGCAGAAGCTGTTTCGAATGAAAAAGCAGTACCACGAGATAAAATTTTTGAAGCACTAGAGTTCGCACTAGCGACAGCGACAAAGAAAAAGCACGAAGGTGATATTGACGTACGTGTAAGTATCGACCAAAAAACAGGTGAATACGATACGTTCCGTCGTTGGATGGTGGTAGAGCCACAAGAAGACGGCAGTTTAGAGCATCCTTTCCGCGAGATTACGTTTGAAGCTGCGCAGGTTGATGAACCTGAAATCCAGCTTGGCGATTTTGTCGAAGAACAAATTGAATCAGTTAAGTTTGACCGTATTACAACACAAACAGCGAAGCAAGTAATCGTACAGAAAGTACGTGAAGCTGAGCGCGCATTAGTTGTTGAAGCATACAAAGATCAAGAAGGTGAGATGATCACCGGTGTTGTTAAAAAAGCAACGCGTGATGCAATCGTACTTGATTTAGGTAATAACGCTGAAGCGGTTATTTACCGTGATGACATGTTACCACGTGAAAACCATCGTCCGGGCGACCGTGTACGTGGTTTACTTTATGCAGTTAAGCCAGAAGCACGCGGCGCACAATTATTTGTAACGCGTTCTAAGCCTGACATGCTTATTGAACTTTTCCGCATCGAAGTGCCAGAAATTGGCGAAGAGATGATTGAAATTAAATCTGCAGCGCGCGATCCAGGTTCACGTGCCAAGATTGCGGTTAAGTCAAACGACAAGCGTATTGATCCAGTAGGTGCGTGTGTGGGTATGCGTGGTGCACGTGTACAAGCCGTATCAACTGAGCTATCAAACGAACGAATTGATATCGTGCTTTATGATGATAACCCAGCGCAATATGTAATTAACGCAATGGCACCTGCAGAGGTAGCGTCAATTGTTGTTGATGAAGATTCGCGTTCAATGGATATCGCAGTAGAAGCCGATAATCTAGCGCAAGCGATTGGCCGTAATGGTCAAAACGTACGTTTAGCAAGCCAATTAACTGGCTGGGAACTAAACGTAATGACAGTTGAAGATATGCAGAAGAAAAATGAAGAAGAGTCAGACAAGCTGATCTCATTATTCACTGAAGGTCTGGATATCGACGACGATTTCGCACAGTTCTTAATTCAAGAAGGCTTCTCTTCACTTGAAGAAGTAGCGTATGTACCTGTAGCTGAATTCCTTGAAATCCAAGGTTTAGATGAAGCAACGGTTGAAGAACTTCGCGAGCGCGCAAAGGCTGCGTTAACTACGCAAGCACTTAAAACAGAAGAGTCTCTAGAAGGTTCAGAGCCGGCAGAAGACTTATTGGGCTTAGAAGGCCTAGATCGTCACCTCGCATTCGTAATGGCGAGCAAAGGTGTAGTTACCCTTGAAGATCTTGCAGAGCAAGGTGTGGACGAACTTGTAGACATTACTGAACTAAGCGAAGAACAAGCGGGTGAGCTAATCATGGCTGCACGTAATATTTGCTGGTTTGGCGACGAATAATTATTGACGGAGGTAAAGTAAATAATGGCAGAAGTAAGTATTGATAAACTCGCCAGCGACATAGGTACAACTGTTGATAAACTAGTGCAACAGTTTAAAGACGCTGGAATTGAGAAATCTCCGTCAGATCAAGTTACTGAAGATGAAAAGAATCAGTTACTAGATCATTTAAGCCGCGCACATGGTGGTGAAGGTACAAGTGCACCAACGCGTATGACATTACAGCGTAAGAGCAAAAGTACATTAAGTGTGCCAAGTGGCTCAGGCAAAGCTAAGTCAGTGCAAGTAGAAGTACGTAAAAAGCGCACTTATGTTAAGAAAAGTGCACTAGAAGAGCAGGCAGCTGAGCAAGCAGCAGAGCAGGCACGTATCGAAGCTGAGCAACAAGCACAGCAAGAAGCAGAGTTAAAAGCAAAGCAAGAGGCTGAATTGAAAGCGAAGCAAGAAGCAGAACGCAAAGCAAAAGAAGAAGCTGAGCGTAAAGCAAAAGCAGAAGCGAATGCTGAGCCAAAAGCAAAAGCACCTGAAGCACCTAAGCTGACCGCTGAAGAAAAAGCGGAAGAAGAGCGTCTTCAACGCGAAGCTGAAGAAGCGGCGAAGCGTAAAGTTGAAGAAGAAGCAAAGCGTGCTGAAGAAGAGGCAAAGCGTTTAGCAGAAGAAAACGAAGCGCGCTGGAAAGCGGAAGAAGAAGAGCGTAAACGTCGTGAAGAAACGGCTGATTACCACAGCACTTCATCTGAAGCAGCGCGTCTTGCTGAAGACGAGTCTGACATGAAAGAAGAGCAAACTGCACGTCGTTCAGGCAAAAAGAAAAAGAAAAAAGAAGATGCACCTGCACCACGTGGTAAAGGTAAAGCAGGTAAAAAAGGCAAGCTTAAAGCGCCTCAGTCACTGCAGCACGGTTTCCAAAAGCCAACGCAAGAAGTAACGCGAGACGTTCGCATCAGCGAAACAATCACAGTAGCAGAACTTGCTTCTCGTATGGCGGTTAAAGGCACTGAAGTTATCAAGACCATGATGAAAATGGGCGAAATGGTAACAATTAACCAAGTACTAGACCAAGAAACAGCATCACTTGTTGCTGAAGAAATGGGTCACAAAGTTGTATTGGTTAAAGAAAACGAGCTGGAAGAGAAAGTACTTTCAGATCGTGGTGCAGATGGCGAGCAAGCGCCACGTGCCCCAGTTGTTACAGTTATGGGTCACGTTGACCATGGTAAAACATCAACACTTGATTACATCCGTTCTAAGAACGTAGTAGATGGTGAAGCCGGTGGTATTACACAGCACATTGGTGCATACCACGTTGAAACAGACAACGGCATGATCACTTTCCTAGATACTCCGGGTCACGCAGCGTTTACTTCAATGCGTGCTCGTGGTGCGAAAGCAACGGATATCGTAGTACTTGTAGTTGCAGCAGACGATGGCGTAATGCCACAAACAATCGAAGCGGTACAGCACGCGAAAGCAGCTGAAGTACCACTGATTGTTGCAGTGAACAAAATCGATAAAGAAGGCGCAGATCCAGATCGCGTTAAGAATGAGCTTTCACAGCACGATGTAATCCCTGAAGACTGGGGTGGTGATGTACAGTTTGTTCATATCTCAGCGAAAGTAGGTACTGGTGTTGATGATTTATTAGAAGCAATTCTAATGCAATCAGAGCTACTTGAGCTAACAGCTGTTCATGAAGGCATGGCATCGGGTGTGGTGATTGAATCACGTCTAGATAAAGGTCGTGGTCCTGTTGCTTCTGTACTTGTTCAAGCGGGTACGCTTAAGCAAGGCGATATCGTACTGTGTGGTTTAGAGTACGGCCGTGTTCGTGCAATGCGCGACGAAGATGGTAAAGAAATTAAAGAAGCGGGTCCGTCAATCCCTGTTGAGATTCTAGGTCTTTCAGGTGTGCCTGCGGCTGGTGATGAAGCAACAGTTGTTAAAGACGAGCGTAAAGCACGTGAAGTTGCACTTTACCGTCAAGGTAAATTCCGTGATGTGAAACTTGCACGTCAGCAGAAAGCCAAGCTTGAAAACATGTTCTCTAACATGACCGAAGGTGATGTGTCTGAAGTGAACGTAGTACTTAAAGCAGACGTACAAGGTTCAGTAGAAGCAATCTCTGATGCACTTGTTAAGCTTTCTACAGATGAAGTTAAAGTTAAGATTGTTGGTACTGGTGTTGGTGGTATCACTGAAACTGATGCAACACTTGCAGCAGCGTCAAACGCAATCGTTGTTGGCTTTAACGTACGTGCCGACGTTTCAGCACGTAAAGTAATCGATAGCGAAAACCTAGACTTACGTTACTACAGCGTAATCTACGACCTTATCGATGAAGTTAAGCAAGCAATGTCAGGTATGCTTGCACCAGAATTCAAGCAAGAGATCATTGGTCTTGCTGAAGTACGTGACGTGTTTAAGTCACCGAAAATTGGTGCAATCGCTGGTTGTATGGTTACTGAAGGTATTGTTAAGCGCAATAACCCAATTCGTGTTCTACGTGATAACGTTGTTATCTACGAAGGTGAACTTGAATCACTACGCCGCTTTAAAGATGACGTTGCTGACGTTCGTAACGGTATGGAATGTGGTATCGGTGTTAAGAACTACAACGACGTTAAAGTTGGTGACCAAATCGAAGTATTTGAAGTTGTTGAAGTTCAGCGTAGCCTGTAACTTTCACTTCAATAATTAGATAATTCTTTGGGGGCTTTATGCCCCCTTTATGCTATTTTCTCAAATAGTATTTAAGAGGAATAAGAAAAGTTTATGAGAGAATTTTCTCGTACAGATAGAGTGGGTCAACAGATCCAAAAAGAAGTGGCACTTATTTTACAACGTGAAATTAAAGATCCACGTCTTGGTATGATCACTGTGAGCGCAGTAGAAGTATCACGTGATTTATCGTACGCCAAAGTGTTTGTTACAACGCTTAATGATCACGACGAAGAAAAGTCAAAGCTGATCATGAAAATTTTAGGCGAAGCACAGGGCTTTGTACGTTCATTACTTGGTAAACGCATTCGCGCACGTATCGTGCCTGAAATTAAGTTCGTAATGGATACTTCATTATTAGAAGGTATGCGCATTTCGAATTTAGTTGACCAAGTAATTCGCGACGACAACGAAAAGCGTGGCGATGAACCGCAAGAAGGTCAAGAAGACTAATGGGACGTAGGCAAAAAGGTCGTGCAATTGACGGCATTTTACTGTTAAACAAACCAACCGGTATTTCATCAAGTAAAGCATTGCAAATTGCCAAAGGCATTTACTTTGCGCAAAAAGCAGGGCATACCGGTGCACTTGATCCATTGGCAACAGGCATGTTGCCAATTTGTTTTGGTGAAGCGACCAAGTTTTCACAGTTTTTGTTAGACACTGATAAAACCTATGTAGTGCGTGCTAAGTTGGGCGAACGTACTGACACCTCAGACTCAGATGGCGAAATTGTTGAAACTAAGCCAGTTAATATCACTAAGCAGCAGTTAGTTGATGCGGTGAAATCATTTGAAGGCGAATCAGACCAATACCCATCGATGTACTCGGCGCTGAAATATGAAGGCAAACCTTTATATTACTACGCAAGACAAGGCATCGAAGTGCCACGTAAATGCCGTAAAATCAATGTGTTTAGTTTAATCCTAGACGAAGTTGATTTTGACAATAACGAAATTCAAATGACCGCGCATGTGAGTAAAGGTACTTACATTCGCACTATTGTTGACGATTTAGGTGAAAAGCTAGGCTGTGGCGCACACGTTATTATGCTGCATCGCAGTGCCGTGGGTCATTATCCGGCTGAACAAATGATGACGCTTGATGAATTACAAGCGATTCTTGATGACGCAAAAGCAAATGACATCACACCAAGTGAAAAGCTTGATCCATTATTATTGCCAATGGATAGCGCATTACATGGTATGACAGAAGTGATGGTAACCGATGGGCAGGCGAAAGCATTTAGTCATGGTCAGGCGGCAACGATGCCAAACCTACCCGACGGTGAGTTTAAAGTCATCCGTCAAAGCGACAACCGCTTTATGGGCATTGGTGAGCGCAATAGTGACGGCCAACTTAAATCTAAGCGTGGATTATCTAACGCTTAGTAATAAAGTATTTACTGCTACTTGTAGTAATTTTAAATGCTGGTAGAATACGCCAGCTTAAACGCTTTGGCTGAATTAGTGATCGGCTAAAGTCAATTCAATTAACTCACTAAATTTTGGAGTCTAACAATGCTAAGCATTCAAGAAAAAGCTGAAATCGTTGCTAAATTTGCACGCGCTGAAGGCGATACTGGTTCACCAGAAGTACAAGTTGCACTTTTAACTTTCGATATCAACAAGCTTCAAGGTCACTTCGCTGATCACAAGCATGATTTCCACTCACGTCGTGGTCTTCTTCGCAAAGTAAGTCAACGTCGTAACCTTCTTGACTACCTAAAGCGTAAAGACGTTGAGCGTTATTCAGCGCTAATCAAAGAGCTTGGCCTACGTCGCTAATCACTTTGATGCCAAAAAAGCAGCTTCGGCTGCTTTTTTTGTGCCTGAAATTTAACAATATATAAGATTAATGCCTTGCCATTTGGCATAAAAAAGCATGACATAGGCTGCTTTTTTATGCCGTGACACTACCATCTTTCGCGCTATGCAGTATACTAGCGCACAAGTGAAATGCTTGGTGCTAAACAACGCTAAATCATTCACTTAATAAACTGATGCCAATTGTAGTAGTTAATCGATTTTGCGCGCTTGATTTATCGCCAAATACGATTAACTACTGTAATTGGTGTTATTCAAATAGCTATACAAAATAAAGGATTTTTTAATGCAACCAATTATTAAAAAATTTCAGTTTGGTCAACATGAAGTGACCTTAGAGACGGGCGCAGTTGCTCGTCAAGCAGATGCAGCAGTTATCGCGAGCATCGGTGATACAGCAGTACTTGTATCAGTAGTAGGTAAGCGCGAAGCGGCACCTGGTCAAGATTTCTTCCCACTAACAGTTAACTACCAAGAGCGTATGTACGCTGCTGGTCGTATTCCAGGTGGTTTCCTTAAGCGTGAAGGTCGTCCAAGCGATGGCGAAACACTTACAGCACGTCTAATTGACCGTCCAATCCGTCCACTTTTCCCAGATGGTTTCGTAAACGAAGTACAAGTAATTGCTACAGTTGTTTCAATTGACCCAGAAATCAAGCCTGACATCGTAACGTTAATCGGTACTTCTGCAGCGCTAGCTATTTCAGGTATTCCATTCAATGGTCCACTTGGTGCAGCGCGCGTTGGTTATATCAATGACCAATACGTACTTAACCCATCAGCAACAGAGTTAGTTGAAAGTAAACTAGACCTAGTTGTTGCAGGTACTGAAAACGCAGTACTTATGGTTGAATCAGAAGCGGAAGTGCTTTCTGAAGACGTGATGCTTGGTGCGGTTGTATACGGCCACGAGCAATCACAAGCAGCGATTAAAGCAATCAATGAATTCCAAGCTGAAGCGGGTAAGCCAGCATGGGATTGGACTGCACCAGAAAAGAACGTAACACTTGCTGACAAGATTGCAGCGATTGCAGAAGAGAAAGTAGGCGCAGCTTACTTAATCACTGACAAAGTAGCACGTAAAGAAGCAATTTCTGCTGCAAAAGCTGAAGTTGTTGAAAAACTAACTGCAGAACTATCAGAAGACGAATCACTAGACGAGCAAGAAGTAGGCAAACTATTCGGTTCTCTAGAGAAGAAAACCGTACGTGGCCGCATCATTGCTGGCGAAAAGCGTATCGACGGTCGTGAACCAGACATGGTTCGTGCACTAGACGTAATGACGGGTGTACTTCCACGTACTCACGGTTCAGCTATCTTCACTCGTGGTGAAACGCAAGCACTTGTAACAGCAACACTTGGTACAGAACGTGACGCACAAATGATCGACGACCTAACAGGTACTAAGACTGATCGTTTCATGCTTCACTATAACTTCCCTCCATACTGTGTTGGTGAAACTGGTTTTGTAGGTTCACCTAAGCGTCGTGAAATCGGTCACGGTAACCTAGCGAAGCGTGGTATTGCTGCAGTAATGCCAAGCCTTGAAGAATTCCCATACTCAATTCGTGTGGTTTCTGAAATCACTGAATCAAACGGTTCTTCTTCAATGGCATCAGTATGTGGTACTTCACTGGCTCTTATGAACGCAGGTGTACCAACTAAAGCATCTGTTGCTGGTATCGCAATGGGTCTAGTGAAAGAAGGCGACGACTTTGTTGTTCTTTCTGACATCTTAGGTGATGAAGATCACTTAGGTGATATGGACTTTAAAGTAGCGGGTTCATCAGAAGGTGTAACTGCACTACAAATGGATATCAAGATTGAAGGTATCAACAAAGAAATCATGCAAATCGCGCTTAACCAAGCAAAAGCGGCTCGTATGCACATTCTTTCAGTAATGGACCAAGCAATCGATAAGCCAAGCGAAGAGCTTTCTGAGTTTGCACCGCGTATCTACGTTGTTAACATTCCGCCTAAGAAAATTGCTGATGTTATCGGTAAAGGTGGCGCAACAATCCGTGCACTTACTGAAGAAACGGGCACAACAATCGAAATCGAAGATGACGGTACAGTTAAAATTGCTGCAACGAACGGCGAAAGCGCACGCGCTGCAATCGCACGTGTTGAGCAATTAACAGCAGAACTAGAAGTAGGTACTATCTACTCTGGTAAAGTTGTTCGTATCGTAGACTTCGGTGCATTTGTTAACGTACTACCAGGTAAAGATGGCTTAGTTCACATTTCACAAATCAGTGAAGAGCGTGTAAACAACGTAGCAGATCACCTAAAAGTAGGCGACGAAGTACAAGTTAAAGTACTTGAAGTTGACCGCCAAGGCCGTGTACGTCTAAGCATTAAAGAAGCGCTTAAAAAAGACGATGCACCAGCTGAAGAAAAAGCATCAGAAGAATAAGTCGATTAAATAAGACTTAGCGATAAAAAAGGGGCTGAATAGCCCCTTTTTTTATGCTCTAATAGCAGAGTAGTTAATTTTAAGGATAGATTTTAGTGAATAAATTGAAACGGCTTCTTGCAACTTTAGCGATAGGCGCGAGCCTAGTCGGCTGTCAGGCGACAAATGATGTTGAACAGGGCGACCACCCGGTTGTTAATGTGCCTTTTGCGGGTCCATTACAACACGACTTCCGTAAAGAGTTGGAAATTGCACGTATTAATCAAGCGCTAAATAGCCCTGAAATTACCACCGAGCAACGTGCTGCACTGCATCATAAACGCGGTGCACTATACGATAGCGTTGGTTTATCAACACTCGCTCGTCTTGATTTTAACTATGCGTTAAAGCTAAAGCCTGATTTTGCTGAAGTGTATAATTTTACTGGAATTTACTACACCTTAGCGATGCAGTATGAACAAGCCTATGAAAGCTTTGATGCAGTAATAGAGCTATTACCAGAACATCAGTATGCTTATTTAAACCGAGGTATTGCACTTTACTACGGTTCGCGCCCCGATTTAGCAGAGCGCGACTTAAAAAAATTCTTAAATGCTGACGATAGCGATTCATATCGTGCTGTATGGGTTTACTTAGCAACGCGAGAAGTTGATGCAACGCGCGCGCTAACCGAGTTACAGCAACATGCTGAAAAACTCGATAAATCACGTTGGTCGTATCAGCTTGTACAATACTTTTTAGGTGAGCTAAGCGAGCGCGATTTATTACTTAATGTGCAAAAAGACTTAACCAGCCACCGTGAGTACTTAGAGCGTTTATGTGAAGCGTATTTCTACCTGGCAAAAGATGCCGTAGCCGATAATAAGCCGCTTAAAGCGGAAGATTATTTTAATTTGGCAATGGCAACTAACGTGTATGAATTTGTTGAATATAAATATGCTCGCTTAGAGCTACGTTTACTATACAGTGACGAGCAAACACCTGACGAAATACAGTGAAGTGGTTAACGGTCCTCTTTTTAAGTAGCTTTCTTACTTCAAGTTACTGTTATAACGAAAAACGCCTGCTACAGGCGTTTTCTGCTTTTCCTAACCCGCATTATGCAACCTTGGCAGAGCGCGCAATATTGCCAAATGTGCAAACTTATCACCATTCAATCGCTCATTTACGCGTTTATGCCAATAATCAAAATGCCGATGCGATGGCGCTGCTTGCCAATGAGTTTTCAAATAACCAACATTTGTACCAGTCGACTTTAATTAATGCGGCAAAGCAGGGCTCACTGATTGCAAGAGAACAGTTAGCTGCCCATTATGAAGAAGCCGAGCAATGGCAAGCGCTGCATGATTTTCCTTGGCCGCTAACACACAAGCAACAGACTCGCGTTGCAATGGCACTTGGTTTACCGCTTGCGGCAACAGCGCATCAATTAGTGCCGATTTATAAAAACGAGCAATGCACGCAAAAGATAATGCTAGCGGTAACTGATTTTAAGGCTTACAACCAGGTCACTCAGCTAAAGCAGCGTTTTGAAAAAGCGTTTTCGTTGCCCGTGTGTTTAAGTCAGCCTGTTTATTTTGATCGTTCTAAATTGCAATGTGATGGGGCAGCCGGTACACGCATACGTTGCGAAATACGTGATAAAAAAGCGTTTTCACAGCTTTCGTACGATAAAATTGCGTTTTTTAGCGAACTGGGTATTGCTAACGCATCGGGTAATTTTGTTTTTATGCGTTCTCAACAATCAGAGCGCGTGTTACTGCATGAATTAATGCACTTGTATGGTTTTATTGACGAGTATCCACTTAAAAAGCAATTGGCAAAGCGACTGTGCAATGTGACGAAACCAACTCGCATTGCTAAAAACTTAATTGTGGTGCCAAAGAAAAAAGAAATTGCCAGCACGCTAAAAGTTGAAGGGCACACTTGGTATTTAACCAACACCTGTAATCAGGCAGAGGGGCAGGCGTACAAGCCGGTTAAATCAACCTCAAACTTAGAGCTGCTTGACCTGCCACTACCAAATTTATACGAAACTTGGCTAAAACAGGCTATGAGCCAATTTAACAGCTTGTAGTTAAAAGATTTACATCCTTTTTCAATAGTCTTTATTTAGTATTTACACTATATTTATTAAAATTGCGAAATGGCTTGTTTTGTGTTCAATTACATACGCTTAATCTAGACACGACAGGCGTTTTTAACGTATAAATATAAAAATGTATGCATAGCGCAATCACGCGCGGCTACGCAACTTACTTGCTAGCATAACTCACGCTTTAACCTTGTTGTAAAAATAGGGAAAAGCCAAAGGATAAAACTATGTCATTAATGTGGATACCTGTGTTATCCCTATTAGGCAGCTTATTTGCAGCGACGACGAATAAACTTTCGCGTACCTACGCTGCATTATCAATTGCAATATTTCCGGTTGTAGCGCTTGCCATTGTTCTTTATCACACATCAGCAGTGCTTGATGGCAATGTGCTAAGAGAAAGTGTGCAATGGATCCCGCTGCTTGGAATTAATCTCAGTTTCCGACTTGATGGATTAGCGCTTCTTTTCTGCCTAATGATTTTAGGCATTGGTTTGCTAATTATTTTGTATGCGCGTTACTACCTCAGTAGTAAAGACAATATGGCGCGTTTCTATACTTTTCTAATGCTGTTTATGACGGCAATGCTTGGCATTGTGTTGTCCAACAACGTCATTCAAATGTGGGTGTTCTGGGAGCTTACCAGTATTAGCTCATTTTTATTAATCAGCTATTGGTGGCATACATCCGAAGCGCGTCAAGGCGCGCGCATGGCACTTACCATTACTGGTGGCGGTGGTTTAGCCTTGCTTGCAGGTCTGATCTTAGTCGGTAATATTGTTGGCAGTTACAATCTTGATGATATTTTAAATAACGGCCACATAATTAAAGAACACGCGCTTTATCCTGTTACATTAATCTTGATTCTTCTGGGCGCCTTTACCAAGTCTGCTCAGTTCCCATTCCACTTTTGGTTGCCACATGCGATGGCCGCACCGACTCCGGTAAGTGCGTATTTACACTCGGCGACTATGGTAAAAGCAGGTATCTTTTTACTTGCGCGTTTTTATCCAGCGCTATCAGGTACTGAACTGTGGTTTGCTATTGTCACTTTGACCGGTTTGGCGACCTTAATTGTCGGTGCTTACGTTGCGTTATTTAAACATGACTTAAAAGGTTTATTGGCGTATTCAACGATTTCGCACTTAGGTTTAATTACATTATTACTCGGTTTAGATACTGAAATGGCAGCAGTTGCTGCGATTTTCCATATTATCAACCATGCAACTTTTAAAGCGTCATTGTTTATGGCAACCGGTATTATCGACCATGAAACCGGCTCTCGCGATATGCGTAAGCTTAATGGCTTATGGAAATATTTACCGTATACTGCAACGCTCGCCATGGTTGCCGCCGCGTCAATGGCGGGGGTGCCGCTGCTAAATGGTTTCTTATCAAAAGAGATGTTCTTTGCTGAAACACTGCATCAACACGTGCTTGGCTCAATGTCTTGGCTTATTCCGGTACTTGCAACCTTAGCAGGTGCGTTTTCGGTGGCGTATTCAATGCGCTTTATTCACGATGTATTCTTTAACGGTGAGCCGGTTGGTATTAGCAAAGAAATTCATGAGCCGCCACGCTATATGCGCGTGCCGGTAGAAGTGCTTGTGGCACTGTGTATTATCGTTGGTATGTTCCCGAACTTTGTTGTTGATTCGCTTCTGGCGAGTGCATCGCTAGCAGTGATTGGCGATGGTAGCTTGCCACAATACAGCTTAGCAATTTGGCATGGTTTGAATTTACCACTGCTTATGAGTTTCCTCGCTGTAACCATTGGTTTATTAATTTACTGGCAGCGCAAGTATTTATTTCAATTTAACGCGTCGTTACCCGATGTGGACCCTAAATCGGCATTTTTAAATGCGCTAGATAGCATTGCGACAGTGTCTGAAAAAATAATGTACCGCATGGAAACGGGTTCACTACAGCGTTACATTGCTTGGTTGTTGGTGACCGTTCTGGTATTTGCAGGTATTCCGCTGTTTGATATGTTGGAACTGGCAGGTGACCAAACGCCGCAACCAATCGATCCGCATAATGTGATTGGCGCCGGCCTACTTATTGTTGGTGCAGTTGCCACTGTAATTTGCCACCGTTCACGTATGACATCGTTATTAATGATTTCGATTGTAGGTTTAATGGTATCGGTAGCGTTTACACGTTTTTCAGCGCCTGATTTAGCACTGACGCAGTTAACAGTAGAAGTAGTGACAATTGTGTTGCTGATGTTGGCACTGTTTTTCTTGCCACATCGCACACCAAAAGAGTCAACATCGCTGCGTCTTGTTCGTGATGTGGGTATCGCATCGGCGGTAGGTGTGATCATTGGTTCTATCTGTTATGCAATTATGACCCGTCCGCTTAATTCAATTTCACAGTTCTTCGTTGAAAACGCGAAAACCGGTGGCGGTGGTACTAACGTTGTAAACGTGATTCTGGTTGATTTCCGTGGTTTTGATACCTTAGGCGAAATTACCGTATTAGGTATTGCGGCGTTGGGTATCTACAAATTGTTACTTAACTTACCACTCTTTATGCCAGCGAGTGATGGCGAAGGGCGTCCGTGGGCAATTGAGCGTTACCCAATGCTACTTGCCAGCATTTCTCAAGCATTATTGCCATTAGCACTTATGGTAAGTGTGTATATCTTCTTACGCGGTCATAACTTACCAGGTGGCGGTTTTATCGCCGGCTTGATTACCGCGATAGCCATGATTTTACAATACATTGCACGTGGTTCTGATTGGATCTATGAGCGACTGGATATTAATTACCGTAAGATTATTGCATTCGGTATTGCGATTGCTTTTGTAACGGGTATTGGTAGCTGGTTCTTCGACAGACCATTCCTGACGTCTTGGTTCGATTACTTTGATATTCCGTTTATCGGCAAAATTGAACTAGCAAGTGCGATTGCATTTGATTTAGGTGTTTATTTAACGGTAGTAGGTGCAACCTTAATGATTCTAGCAAGCCTAGGTAAACTCACATTAGCTAGCCAACCGAAGGAGGCAAAATAATGGAAGTACTCTATGCAACATGCGTTGGGGTGTTATTTGCCTGCGGTGTATTTTTAATTTTACGTGGCAGAACCTTTCCAGTGGTGTTAGGACTTACTATGATGTCGTACGGAGTTAACCTGTTTCTTTTTGCATCAGGTCGAATTCACAGTAACAAGGCTGCGGTATTAGGTGAATCAGCGCAATATGCTGATCCACTGCCACAAGCGCTAGTACTAACGGCCATTGTAATCGGCTTTGCGATGACGGCATTTGTGGTGATTCTTGCCATACGTGCACGCGCAGATTTAGGGCATGACCATGTACATGCGCGTTTCCCGAAGATTAAAGGCAAGGAGTAGTATACGTGCCACATTTTGTATCTTTGCCCGTTTTAGTGCCGATGCTGGCTGGTATTTTATTATTACTACCACCATCGGGGAAAAACTTACAAGCGCGACGCATTGTTTCAAGCATCATGGCATTGCTTACTCTTGTAGTAAGCGGCTATATGCTAAACAATGCGCTGTCTGGTGAAATATTTGTTTATGCTATCGGTAACTGGCAAGCGCCTTTTGGCATTGTATTAGTTGCCGATGTAATGTCATCACTATTAGTAACACTGACATCGTTTCTTGCACTGATTTGTGTACTTTATTCACTGTGTGGTGATGATGAAGCCGGTAGCTTCTTCCACCCACTATTACATTTCTTATTGTTAGGTGTGAACGGTGCATTTTTAACGGGCGACTTATTTAACCTCTTCGTATTCTTTGAAGTCTTACTGATTTCATCGTATGCATTATTGATGCACAGCTCTGATAAACACAAAACGCAATCTGCGTTGCATTACGTGGTTTTAAACTTGGTAGGCTCAAGTGTGTTCTTGGTTGCACTCGGTATTTTATACGGCGTGTTAGGTACCTTGAATATTGCAGATATGGCGGCAAAAGCGGCGCAGTTATCGGGCGATGACCGAGCACTATTAAATATCGGTGGCATGCTGTTACTTATCGTGTTTGCACTTAAAGCAGCAGTGATCCCATTGCAATTTTGGCTGCCGGCAACTTATGCATCGGCACTGCCAGTGGTTGCCGCGTTATTTGCGATTATGACCAAAGTTGGTATTTACGCGATTATTCGTGTTTACCCAACAATTTTTGTTGACCCAAATGATACAAGCACCCATATCGCACAAGTGTGGTTATGGCCTGCGGCAATTATCACATTAGTTATTGGTATTTTGGGCGTACTTGCCAGTAAAGATCTTCGTATGATTGTGGCAAATCTTGTTATTGTATCGATAGGGACGTTAATTGCTGCTGTGGCATTTAATACGCCAGGCGCCATTGCGGCAGCACTGTATTATTTAGTGCATTCAACATTGGTGACAGCGGGCTTATTTTTACTAGCTGATGTGATTGGTAAACAGCGTGGCAAAGTAGGTGTACGTCTTGTACCAGCCAAACCAATTGGGCAACCTATTTTATTGGGTACCAGCTTTATTGTGTTTGTGCTTGCTGTGGTTGGTATGCCTCCGTTCTCAGGATTTATTGGCAAAGTTTGGCTATTACAAGAAGCCCTCAACGTTGATAAAGCAGCTTGGTTCTGGGCAGTTTATTTGGTTGTGTCTTTACTCGTATTAGTAACGCTTACACGCGCAGGTTCGCAGCTGTTTTGGCGTCATAACGGGCAAGAGCCTTCAGAGACAAAGGCAACGAGTTGTCAGTTAGTGGGCGTAATCAGCTTGCTGCTTTGTTCGCCACTATTAAGTATTGTCGCAGGACCGATCAGCGAAATTACCACGCTTGCCGCAACACAAGTATTCGATACCCTTGGCTTGCAACAAGCTGTATTAGGAGGCAAGTAAGATGCGTTTTGAAGCTCGTTTTAGTCTTTTTCCAACACCATTTCGAAGCATTTTATTGTTTTTCGTCTGGTTACTGCTAAATAACAGCTATTCGCTCGGGCATATCGTGTTAGGAGCCATTCTAGCTACGGTGATCCCACTTGCAACGCTACGCTTTCGTGAGCCTCAGCCGCTGATTATGCGTAAGTGGCTTGCGTTTAAGCACTTTTTATTGGTGTTATACGATATTGTTACCGCCAATGTGCAAGTAGCGTTTCTGATTTTAGGGCCAATTAAAAAATTGCGTCCGGCGTTTGTAAAAGTACCGCTTGATTTAACTCATGAAATGCCAATCACCATACTAGCGAGCACAGTTTCCTTAACACCGGGTACTGTGAGCGCTGAGGTGTATCCGTTTCCTGAGTCGTTAGACGAGGGCGAAGAAGAAGTGACGCAGCGTTATTTGCTTATTCATGTTCTTGACTTAGATGACGAAGCAGAACTAATTGCGACGATTAAAAGCCGTTACGAAGCACCGCTTAAGGAGATTTTTCAATGTTAAGCACCGTTATATTAATTGTATCGGCAATGATTGGCGTGTCACTGTTACTTAATTTATGGCGCCTAATTCTTGGGCCATCTGTGCCAGATCGCATCTTAGCGCTTGATACCATGTATATAAACAGTATTGCGCTTATTGTATTGTACGGCATTAAAGTGGCGTCAGAGCTTTATTTTGAAGCAGCATTGTTGATTGCCATGCTCGGGTTTGTCAGTACGGTGGCAATTTGTAAGTTTCTTTTACGCGGCGATATTATAGAGTAATTATTATGGCAGAGATTATTGTTTCACTACTGTTGTTGTTAGGCGGCGTGTTTATTCTAATTGGTTCAATTGGTATGAACCGGATGCCGGACTTCTTTATGCGTTTACATGGTCCAACTAAGGCAACTACGTTAGGCATGGCGGGTGTGCTGATTGCTTCTATTGTTTATTTTAGTGCAATCGTTAATGAGCCAAGCGCGAAAGAAATTTTGATATCGATCTTTTTACTGATCACGGCACCAATCAGTGGCTATATGCTAATTAAAACGGCAATTCATCACAAATTAAAAGCTCACAAAGGCACTAAAGGTGTAGAAAACATCGAAGAAGATTAGCGGGTTATGCTCTTTGTTGCCACTTTTTGGTTTAGCCAACTAGGCCTACAAAGCGACGCAGTGGTCAAAACGGTTTGGATATGAACAGAATTTAAACCATAAAGGTCAACACGCTCTAATACCTTTGCATAAAAGGCATTAAAAAAGACGCAATATGCGTCTTTTTTATTGGGCAGATTAAACGTGAATAACCCACGTTTTAATTGTTTGAGTTTCAGCAGCAGGTTATTCGCAGTGTAACGCTTATTTTATGCTGCTAAAAATCACTAAGTTTGCCTAAATTAAACAAACTCAATTTATGCATCTGGGTTGCATAAATATCTAAGTTCTAAAATGCTACTTAAATGATTAAGGGGAAAAACTATAATTTGGTTGGCAGTTTTTCCTCTCGGATTAAATAATAACCAAGTTGTTTGCCTTTTAAAAACGATGATTTATAATGCTTTCAGATAAAAAAAACTAATGAATACGTCATCAGGTTGTCATGTCGAGAAGATTGCCCCCGCTAAACTCACTCAAAGCGTTTGAAGCAGCCGCCCGTAATTTAAGCTTTACCAAAGCAGCAGACGAGCTGTTTGTTACACAAGCCGCTGTTAGTCATCAAATTAAAACCTTAGAAGAACACTTAGGCTTAAAATTATTTTTAAGGCGAAATCGTTCACTGTTACTAACAGAAGAAGGGCAGGCGTATTTTCTCGATATTAAAGAAATATTCACCCAACTGGTTGATGCAACAGAAAAGTTATTAGCGCGTGGCGCAAAAGGTTCGGTAGCAGTAAGCTTAACCCCGAGTTTTGCGATTCAATGGTTGGTACCACGGTTGCAAGCGTTTAATGAGTTGCATCCGGAGATTGATATTCGTATTAAAGCGCAAGATTTAGACGAAAACTCGTTAACTGATGATGTTGATGTGGCGATTTATTATGGTCGCGGTCATTGGAGTGGCGTACAAAGTCACAAACTTCATACTGAATACTTAGTGCCATTATGCAGCCCGTTATTGTTAAACGGGCCCAAGCCGCTGGCAGAGCCAAACGACTTACAACACCATACATTGCTGCATGATATGACACGTAAACCTTGGAAAAGTTGGTTCAAAACGTTGGGCGTTGCTAATTCGCGGGTAAATCAGGGGCCTATTTTTAGTCACTCTTCAATGGTATTGCAAGCCGCGGTACACGGGCAAGGTATAGCACTGGTAAACAGTGTTTTAGCCAAGCCAGAAATCGATTCTGGGCGATTAATAGTGCCATTTAGCCATCACTTAGAAAGTAAAAATGCCTTTTATTTAGTGCTGAGAGAATCGCAGTCTGAATTAGGTAAAATCGTGGCATTTAAAGAGTGGATGCTCAGCATGGTAGAAAAAGAACAGATTGAGGCAGGTTTTAATGATTAATTGGGTAAATGCAGATAAACCCATTGCGCAATTGATTTTGGCGCACGGTGCTGGTGCAGGCATGGATTCAGAGTTTATGGTCACCATGGCCAACAATTTAGCGAAATTAGGCGTCACTGTTGGCTTATTTGATTTTGAGTATATGCAGCAAGCCAAATTAGAGGGCAAAAAACGCCCGCCGCAGCGTGCACCAAAACTATTAGCCTATTTTGAAAGCATACTTGCAGAGGTTGATGCTAACTTACCTTTATTTATCGGCGGTAAGTCAATGGGCGGACGAATGGCATCAATGTTGGCGTGTGAACAAAGCGTCAAGGGCGTTGTTGCTTTTGGTTACCCATTTCATCCACCGGGCAAGCCAGAAAAGCTTCGAATCGAACATTTTCCTGATCTCAAAGCGCCACTTGCAATAATTCAAGGTGAGCGTGATACCTTTGGTAAAAAATATGAGGTAGAAAGTTATCCAGTATGCGATAATGTGCACACTTTTTGGATCCCTGATGGGGATCATTCATTAGTACCACGAAAAGCGAGTGGTTTAACCCAACTGCAAAATTGGCAAACAGCAGCCGAAATTGCATCTCAGTTTATCGCAAAACAACTATGAACAGGTTTAGCTTAGCAGCAGGTGGCATTTTTTGTGCCCTCGCCGTGATGTTAGGTGCGTTTGCAGCACATGGATTAAAATCAATGATCAGCCCAGCAATGATAGCGGTGTTTCAAACCGGTGTTGATTATCAGTTTATTCACGCTTTAGCATTAATTTTGTTTGGATTACTGGGAAACAGCGGGTACAAATTAAAGTGGGCCAGTATTTTTGCCATTGTAGGCATTGTGTTTTTTAGTGGCAGTCTATACTTGTTGGCAACAACGGGTATAAAGATTTTTGGCCCAATAACGCCACTTGGTGGCGTGTGTTTTATTGTGAGTTGGTTACTGTTTACCGTTTCGGTTATTAAACATAAACCAGCTCAAGTTAAGTAAGTGAGAAAAATGTCTGCGATTGTAATTTATTGTCGTCCGGGTTTTGAAAACGATTGTGCCGCCGAAATAAGCCACCATGCTGCACTGCGTGAAATTGGTGGATTTGTAAAAGCAAAAGATAACAGCGGTTACATCACCTTTAACTGCTATGACCCGTTAGAAGCCGAAGTCGTTGTGCGTAAGTTGCCATTTAAAGAAATGGTTTTTGCACGTCAATGGTTTGTTGGTCAGCTGGTTGATAAAATGCCGATTGAAGACCGCGTTTCAGCTATCAGCGAGGCGGTTAGCGAGTTTCCATTGTGTGGTGAGCTACGGGTAGAAACACCAGACACCAATGACGGAAAAGAGCTGCAAAAGTTTTGTAAAAAGCTATCCGTTCCACTACGTAAATCGTTAGTGGCGCAAGAAACCTTACTTGCTAATGAAGTGAAAAACCGTCCTGTTTTACACGTAATGTTTTTATCAAATAGCGCTGCATACGTTGGTTTTTCTTACAGCTATAACAATTCACCATTTTATATGGGTATTCCGCGTCTGCGTATGCCAAAAGATGCGCCAAGCCGCTCAACGCTGAAACTTGATGAAGCGTTTCATGTTTTCGTACCAAAAGACGAGCACGAGTCACGTTTGCAACCGGGTATGCGTGGTGTTGATTTAGGTGCGTGCCCAGGTGGCTGGACGTATCAGTTAGTGCGCCGTGGCATGATGGTACAAGCAATTGATAACGGCCCTATGGCTGAGTCATTAATGGAAACAGGCCAAGTTAAACATAAGCGTGAAGATGGCTTTAAATTCCGTCCGGATAAGCGCAATATTGATTGGTTAGTATGCGATATGGTTGAAAAACCAATTAAGGTCGCTAATTTAATGATTGATTGGGCGGTAAACGGCTTTGTAAAAGAGCAAATCTTCAACTTAAAACTGCCGATGAAAAAACGTTTTGACGCGGTTTATCAGTGTTTAAACTTAATTCATGAAGAGCTGACTAAGTACAACATCAAGTATGAACTGCAAGCAAAGCAGCTCTACCATGACCGTGAAGAAATCACAGTACATATTCAAATCTTAAAAGTACCGCAAAACGTTTATAGTTAATGGCTACGGGTACTTAAATCAAAAAAGGCTGCAATTGCAGCCTTTTTAGTGAGCGCTATATGCTACGCGCGGTAATTGATGCGATAGTTTTCAACAAATAAACGCGTTGCACCACATACCGCTACAGGCATTACAATTAAGTTAACGATTGGCACCATACTAAAAATTAATACAGCACTGCCAAAACCGTAACTTAAGCCCTGTTTTTGCTTTAGGTGCTGGCGCGCATCAGCAAACGGGATCTTGTGATTATCAAACGGGTAATCAATGTATTGCACGGCAAACATCCAGGCGCTAAACAAAAACCACATCACTTGACCAAACACCGGAATAAACAACAGTAAAATTAAAAACAACAAAGCTTTTGGTAAGTAGTACATCAGTTTTGCCAATTCACGGCCAAGCATACGTGGCACGTCTTTAAGCAAATCAGCTAACCCATCGTCGTTAACGCGTTGCCCTGTCAAATACAGCTCGACCTTTTCACTTAATAAGCCGTTAAATGGTGCGGCGATAAAGTTAGTGATAACCGTAAACACCATAGAATAGATAAACAACACCAGCAACAGTGCAATAGGCCATATTATAAATTCTAACCAAGATAGAAAGTCAGGCAGGTAGCCATTGACGTAGTTAACGCCTTGTTCAATCCAACCAATAATAAAAAACAACGAGCTACCAAATAGCACCAAGTTAATTAGTAATGGGATCAGCACAAAGCGTTTTAACCCTTTTTGGCTGATTAAACTAAAGCCCGATAAAAAGTATTCGAACCCTTTTCCTAATTGCATGGAAAACTCCAATAAAACAACAACTCACCTTAGCGATTATAATAAGCCGTAGATTCCCTTTAAACCAGATTTTGTTGTTAAGCGTTACAAGTTGTTTCAATTAGGGTAAATCTGATAAAGTTGGCCATTAATTTTCTTACTATTTAGACAATCAAATAAGAATAAAATGCGTCTAGCCTCAATTAAGCTCGCGGGTTTCAAATCGTTTGTAGAGCCAAGTAAAATTCCATTTCCCGATCAAATGACCTGTGTTGTTGGTCCAAATGGTTGTGGCAAATCAAACGTCATCGATGCTGTGCGATGGGTATTAGGCGAAAGCTCGGCTAAAAACCTGCGCGGTGATGCCATGACAGACGTCATTTTTAATGGCTCAACAGAGCGCAAACCAGTTTCACAAGCGTCTGTTGAATTATTATTTGATAATACTGAAGGACGCATACCGGGTACGCTTGCATCACGTAACCAAATAGCCATTAAACGTTTAGTTACCCGTGAAGGCGTATCACAATACTATTTAAATGGTGAAAAATGCCGTAAACGCGATATCACGGATATTTTCTTGGGTACCGGACTTGGTCCGCGCAGCTATGCGATTATCGAGCAGGGCATGATCTCGCGTTTAATTGAAAGTAAACCACAGGATCTACGCATCTTTTTAGAGGAAGCGGCTGGCGTTTCAAAATACAAAGAAAGACGACGAGAAACACAAACGCGCTTAAACAGTACGCGTGATAACCTAGAGCGTTTGCTTGATTTACGCACCGAACTCGAAAATCAACTCAATGTGCTAACAGAACAAGCGGAAAAAGCGCGCACTTACACCACGACTAAAGCCAAAGAGCGTACCTTAAAAGCGCAGATATGCGTGCTTAAATGGCAAGCATTGCAACAAAAACTACTCGAAAGAGAAGACAAGCTGGCGCAAATTAATGAGCAAATTGCATTTCTTAGCGAAGCGCACAGCGGTCATGATGATGTTATCTCGGCATTAAAATTAGCAATCGAACAAGCAAACGACATGGTTAATGATGCGCAGCATCAAGAATATCAGCTGCGCAATAAGTTGGCACGTGACGAACAAGACAAAGTGCATAAGCAAAGCCAAAAAACTCAGCTAAGCCAACGCATCGCGCAGTTACAAACACAGTATCAGCAAATCCAGCAAGAGCAGCAGCAAACAAAGCAACAGTTTGATGACATTAGCGAACAAGTTGCGCTTTCAAACGAAGCACTTGAAAGTACCGCAGAACAGTTAGAAATCAGCTTACACAAATACGAAGAACAAAAAGTACAGCAAGAAACCAGTTATAGCGCTTATCAAGCATCTTTATTGGAAAACCAAACGATTATTAAAGCGCAAACTGAGCAGCAAAAAACACTGTCGGCATTAAATGTTAAATACGCGCAACTGTCAGAGCAACAAAGCGCTTGCCAACAGCGCCAAAGCCAACTGAGATCAGAGCGTGAAAAACTTGATCAGCAACTGGAACTCATTGATTTAACACAAGCAAAAACCCTCGTACAGCAAGCCGAAGCTGAATGTGAAAGCGTAAATGCTCAGTTACAACAAGCGCAAGATGTGCTTGCTCAAAAACATACTGCAGCGAGACAAAGCGAGCAAACCTGTAATGATTTAGCGGCAAAACAAGCCGCGCTTTTAACGGTTGTAGGCGAAAACACACAGAGCCAGTCAGGCTTGCCGACGCTTGTCTCTAAGCTTAGTGTCGATAAATCTTGGCAAGTGGCAGTTGAAGCAAGTTTGTTTAGTTTAAGCCATGCGCATGTTAGCTTGCAGTTCGATAACGAATGCAAAACACCCAGTATTTGGCCGCAAACAAGCCATTGCGCAAATGGAGCACTGGCTGAGAAAATCACCAACGGGCCTATCCCACAATACTTTAATGCGATTGCTGCTGTTGAAAATATCGATACGTTAGAAGATGATTTTTGGTCAGGGCCATTTTTATTTGCAGTGGATCAGCGCGGCGATTTACGCGGCGCTAACTGGTGTATTCCCTGTAAGTTTGATAGTGAAAGTTCACACATCGTAAAACACCAGTTATTAAAAGACATAGAAAAAGCGATACCCGCTGCACAAAGTGAACTCGAAAGTGCGCAAAAAGCGCTTACTGCAGAGCAAAAAAAGCTTGATGAGTTGCGTGTTGTTGCAACACAAAAGCAACACGCGTTTTCATCATTGATGCAATCGCTCACACAAAAACAAGCAGAACATAATTTTGCTAGCGAACGTTTAGCCGCTATTGCGTTGCAATGTGATGAAACACAAAATGAGCTAGCGGCACTGGCTGCTCAACTTGACGCTGTACGTAACGAACAAGCGCCGCTAACGCTGCAATTAACTGAAGTTGAAACACGTCTAAGTGATTTAAAACAGCGACAAGAATCCCTAGAAGCGGATTATCATAATGCCAAACTGGTTACTAGGCAGCTTCAAAATGCCTATGAAAATGAGAAAAATCAGCACCATAAGCAACAATTACATTTAGAGAGTGTAAAAAACCAAGCAGCCTTATGTGAATCAAAATTAGGCCAGTTTTCGTCACGCTTTAGTGAGCTTAATGAGCAACTCGAAGAAGCAAAGTTTACACTTGAAGATATTCAACTGCCGCTGGTTGAACTTGACGAGGCGATTGCAGAACAGCACCTTATACTTGAGACGCTTATCGAGCAAAAATCGCAAAAGCAGCACAATCTAGATGATGCGAAAGAGAAATTAAAGCAAGCCGAGTCGGGCATAGGTACTGAGCAGAAAAAGCTCGATAACCTGAAACAACAAAGACAAAATATTATACTTGAACAACAAGGTTTTCAGTTGAAATCGGAAGCGGCACTGTCACCACTTGCAGAATTAAACACACAGTTAAAAGACGTGATTGCAGCGCTTCCTGAAGATGCCAAACTTAATAGTTTACAAAGCCAATTGAGCAAAGTCTCGAGCGATATTGCTGGATTAGGTGCAATTAACCTAGCGGCGATAGAAGAGTTTGATAAAGCATTTGAGCGTAAAAATTACCTGGACCAACAATACGATGATCTAATCAGCGCGCTTGATACTCTAGAAACGGCAATCGTTAAAATAGACCGAGAAACCAAACAGCGCTTTAAAGCGACATTTGATCAAGTGAACAATGGCTTGCAGAACTTATTTCCAAAAGTATTTGGCGGTGGTTCAGCGTATTTAGAGCTGACATCAGACGATTTACTTGAAACGGGGGTGGCAATTATGGCACGTCCTCCGGGTAAGAAAAATGCGACGATTCATTTACTCAGTGGTGGTGAAAAAGCACTGACGGCGTTATCCCTAGTTTTTTCAATTTTCCAACTAAACCCCGCACCATTTTGTATGTTAGATGAGGTGGATGCGCCGCTCGATGATGCCAACGTTGGGCGTTTTTGTCGTTTAGTGGAAGAAATGTCACAAGACGTGCAATTTGTGTATATTAGTCACAATAAAATCGCCATGGAAATGGCCGCGCGCTTGACCGGTGTCACCATGGCTGAGCCGGGTGTTTCACGTGTGGTTGCGGTGGATATTGAAAAAGCGTTAGAAATGTCAGAATCAGCTTAGCTTTTGGTATAAATTATCAGCAACTAGTCTTATCTGTGCACTTTGCACAAGATAAGCGGTTGAAATTAAGTGCCGCTTGCTTAATAATTTTGTAAATCGGAAAAAAATATAAATTTAAGGGTACTTGAATGAGTGACGAACTAAGGTGGGTGTTAATTATTGGTGGTGCGTTAGTAATTGGCGGCGTACTGCTTCATGGCCTTTGGTCAATCCGTAAAAATGACAGCCGCACACTTGTTCAAGAACCAAGTGCCGCTCCAGACAAAAAAGAAGCGGCCCCCGAAAGCGAAAAAGCATCTGTGGTTGAACCACAAATGAGCGCAAAATTAAATGTGAACGATGAACCAGAACTAGGTGATTTATCGATTAGCATTGATGACGATGAGCCAAGCACACAAGTCAGTGACGAGCCAGAACAGCCGCCTGAAGGCAAAACAGCAGTTCAAGACTACATCATCATTCATATTCAAACCGAAGAAGGCTTGCCGATGCAAGGCTCTTCGCTACTGCCGTTATTACTTACATTAGGTTTTAAGTATTCAGAGGACGGCTTCTTTAATCGTCATGAAGATGCATCAGGCCAGGGCCCAGTGCTATTTCGTTTAGCAAATATGTTTAATCCAGGCACGTTCGATATTGATAATATGGAACAGCTTCAAACGGAAGGCGTAAGCTTATTTATGACACTGCCTTGTGCAGGTGACAGTTTACCGTCGTTTAATATGCTTCACAGTGCGGCTAAGAAAATTGCCGATGAGTTTAGCGCGACAATTCTCGACCATAACCGCGAAGAGCTGGATGTTGCCACTGTTAGGCAATATGTCGAAAAAATCAGAGAATTTGACGAACTATAACGTCACCACCAGATTTTAACAAAAGCCACCCTTGCGGTGGCTTTTTTAACGAATATAGAGGAAGTCTCCGTGAGCGCGGCTGAACAAATAAACCAACTTAAAGCACAAATTGAAAATTACAATTATCAATACTATGTGCTAGATAATCCGACGGTACCGGACGCTGAGTATGACCGTTTAATGCGTGAGCTGATTGCATTAGAAGAGGCAAATCCAGCGCTTAAATCAGCAGATTCGCCAAGTCAGAAAGTCGGCGGTATGGCGCTTG
Organism: Pseudoalteromonas sp. MMG024; assembly: GCF_021654175.1. Taxonomy (NCBI): domain Bacteria; kingdom Pseudomonadati; phylum Pseudomonadota; class Gammaproteobacteria; order Alteromonadales; family Pseudoalteromonadaceae; genus Pseudoalteromonas; species Pseudoalteromonas sp. MMG024. Next base: position 193,592 of record NZ_JAKFZO010000004.1, on the reverse strand, counting down.
CTGCATTTGAAAAAGTAAACCACGAAGTACCGATGTTGTCGCTTGATAATGCGTTTGATGAAAGTGAGTTTTACGCATTTGATAAACGTATGAAAGACAGACTTAAAGATGCCAGTGATTTAGCGTTTTGCTGTGAGCCAAAGCTCGACGGTTTAGCCGTGTCTATCTTGTATGAAAACGGTGTATTAGTGCGTGCTGCAACACGTGGTGATGGTCAAGTTGGCGAGAACATTACTGAGAATGTAAAAACTATTCGCAACGTGCCGCTACGTTTGCGTGGTGAGTCAATTCCAGCGCGTTTAGAAGTACGCGGAGAAGTGTTTATTGACGATAAAGGGTTTGCCAAACTTAACCAAACGCAACAACAAAAAGGGGATAAAACCTTTGCTAACCCGCGTAATGCGGCTGCAGGTAGTTTACGTCAATTAGACCCTAAAATTACCGCCTCTCGCCCGTTGATGCTTTATGCCTACAGCACAGGCGTGGTTGAAGGATTTGAGCTGGTAGCAACCCATTATGAGCAATTAATGCAGCTAAAAGAGTGGGGCTTGCCAGTATGCCCTGAGATTCGTACTGCAGACAACGCCAAAGACGCCTTTGCCTATTATTCAGATATTCTTGCTCGTCGTGCCGCGCTAGGCTATGAAATTGACGGCGTAGTAATCAAGGTTAACGATAAAGCGATTCAGCAAACTTTAGGCTTTGTAGCCCGTGCGCCGCGTTGGGCAATAGCTTGTAAGTTTCCAGCACAAGAAGAATTAACCACTTTATTAGATGTTGAATTTCAGGTTGGCCGCACCGGCGCAATTACGCCGGTTGCCCGTTTAGAGCCTGTCTATGTTGGCGGCGTAACCGTATCTAACGCCACTTTACATAATGCCGATGAAATTGAACGCCTGGGCGTACACATTGGTGATACTGTGATTATTCGCCGCGCAGGAGATGTGATCCCGCAAGTCGCAAGTGTCGTGCTCGATCGTCGCCCAGAAAATAGTAAAGAAATTGTATTTCCGATAGCGTGCCCTGTGTGTGAATCGCACGTTGAACGTATTGATGGTGAAGCTGTTGCGCGTTGTAGTGGTGGCTTGGTGTGTGAAGCGCAGCGCAAAGAAGCGATTAAGCACTTTGCTTCACGTAAAGCGCTCGACGTTGATGGTTTAGGCGATAAAGTGGTTGAGCAGTTAGTTGATCGCAAGCTGATCCAAACACCAGCTGACCTATTTAGTTTAAGCCAAGGCCATATTGAGTCGCTTGAGCGTATGGGGCCAAAGTCGGCCGAAAATTTGGTTGCAGCACTTGAAAAAGCCAAGCACACCACACTTGCTAAGTTTTTATATTCCCTTGGTATTCGTGAAGTAGGTGAGGCGACAGCGCAAAACTTAGCGAATCATTACAAAACCCTTGATGCATTACAAAACGCCTCAATAGAGGGCTTACAAGACGTTTCAGACGTAGGTGAGATTGTTGCTAAGCACGTTTATTACTTCTTTAAAGAAGAACATAATCAAGAGGTGATTGATGCATTAATCGCTGCTGGCTTGCACTGGCCAGATATCGCTGAAAAGTCACAAGATGAAATGCCGTTGGATGGTTTAACTTATGTGTTAACAGGTACACTTAATCAAATGGGGCGCAGCGAAGCAAAAGCTAAACTTCAAGCACTCGGTGCAAAAGTGTCGGGCAGCGTTTCCGCTAAAACACACGCGTTAGTCGCTGGTGAAAAAGCAGGTTCTAAGCTCACTAAAGCACAAGATTTAGGCATTGAGGTCTTAACTGAAGACGATATGTTAGCGTTATTTGCAAAGTACGAGTAATCCATGTCTGAATTCGTGAATATGCTCAGTTCATTCAATAGCCAAGTTGCGACTTGGCTTGCACCGTATTTGAGTCAAATAGTATTGATAGCGCTTATTTGTTTAACGTCGGTGTATGGCGCGAGTCTAAATAAAGCGGTAAAGAGATTAATCGGTCAGCAAAACTTTGTTGCACGTACGTTTGTATTTATTTTAGTAACGGGTGTTGGGATCGGTAGTTTAATTGTATTTGTTAGCCCTTATTTGGTAACCATGATTAAACAAATTGATCGCAGTTATTTACCGTTAACCGTATTGCTGTTGTTTGTGGTACTAGGCGTGTTAGCTGATAGGAAAAATCAAGTATGACACGCTTTGGCCCAGAGTATTGGGACAAAAACGGTTACTTTAGAGCACCAATCGGCTTTGTGCTAGTGTTAGTGCTCCTTTTAAGGCCTTATATTTTATGGCTCTTTGCAGCTGCATCACGGCGAGAAGATTTAAACCTAATGGCGATCTTCTACCCGCAAAAACAACAGTTTTTTGTTGCACTTGCTATCGCTGGGCTTAGCATCATCGTCACTTTTTGCTATTTATTTAGGCGCCCGAATGCCATGCAGTGGCCTAAACATATTTGGCGCTACGCGCGCTGGCTGTTGCTTGGCAATGTGGTGATGGATTTAACTTGGTCACTATTACAAGCAAAAAGCCAATATTACAGCTTCTCAATAGGTTTAGCCGTGCAACTGGTGTTACTCAGTTGGGCAGGGCTTTATTTACTTAAAAGTCGTTATTTAAGCGTTTATTTTAACGAGTGGCCCGAGCCGGAAACAAAAGAGAAAGATTAGCAAGTTATAAAACCGATTGAATCATCGGTTTTAATTTATCGAGCCTAGCCTGTTGCTCTGCGTCGAGTTTGGCGTTATTTATGGTGTCCATACAGCGAGAAATCATAGCTTTATTAAGACTTTGGCTGCCAGGGTGTTTCGTATCTAACATCACCTGTAACAAGTTTAATGCGATGTTGGCGTTTTTTGGCATAATGCGAAACGCTTGAGTAAAGTAATTAAGCGCTTCTTCGTATTTGCCTTTTTCGTAGCTATGCACCGCATTATTGTTTAATTCTTTTGGTGAATGGCGAATTTCATCACGTTCTTGTTGCTCTTGCTTAAGATAGGCGTTCAGAGCTGCGTTATCGCTTTGGTATTTGCCACAATGCTCGGTTAACTTGGCAAACAATTGATTTGCTTTGTGGTGCATGCCTAACTCATGAAACGCTTTGGCTTTATCGAGAGTATCATCTACTGAGCGGATGATAGGCTGGTCTTCTAGTTGTTCAACGAGCGCAATGGCTTTTGAGCGTTCATCTTTTAAATAGTGAATACGCGCATTGATCACATCAATTTGTTCTTGTGCTTTGCTGTCTGGGAACTGTTTGCGTAATTCAGATAAACACTCGTTACTTTGTCGGGTGAGGCGATTTACGATATCGGCTTGGTCGAGCGTGAGGGCATAATCAATACCTGCGCGGGCCAAATTTAGGTATATGTCCGGCTTATCGTGCATTGAGTGCTTAGCGTATTTCACAAGCTCTTTATTAACGCGGAAATGCTTTTCATGATCGTGATTGTATTTGCTTAGAATAATCAGATCTTCTTGGCGTTCAATATTGCGCGGCGCTAGCTTAGAGGCCAGCGACAAATAATGTTGTGCCTGTTGATAGTTTTCTAAAAACAGTTCTAACTTACCCAGTAAATGATACCCCACTAAGCGGGTTTCAGGTTTGGTTAGCATAACCTCTAATATATTTTTAGCTTGGGTAAATTCACTGTTTTGAATGTAGGCTTCAACTAAACCAACACGTGCCCACGTAAATTTTTGAATATTCAGCACAGATTTAAAGAAGTCGATGGCTTCTGCGGTGCGTTTTAAACGCAGTAATAGTTCACCACGCAACTTTAAAAGAATAGGGGATAGGTGATTTTTACTGCTGTCTGCCAGCATTTCATTAACGTAGCGTAGTGCTTTTGAGTCATTGCCAACATCAATAAAATCGTAAATTTGCGCCAGTGCTTGTTTGCGCTTTAATAGCTTAATAATGCGTTCACCAAATACTTTCAATGAAAAAGGTTTTGCTATAAAGTCATCTGGTTGAAGTTCAATCACACTGTGTACTAGGCTAGTGTCGGTTTCTGCACTAATAAAAATAAAGCCACAAATGTTTTTAATTAAACGCTTGGTTTTTAGTTCTTCGTATAGTTGGTAGCCGTCTTTGAGTTTACCAAGGTTAAATGAGCATAAAACCAAATTAAAGGTATGCTCTTGGCAAAGACCCAACGCCATTTTTGCATTTTCAGCGATTGAAATATCACTAAAGCCTAAGCTTTCAAGCGATTGTTTCATATAGCTTAATGCCAATGGTTGATCGTCTATAAGTAAGATACTGGATTCGTATAAGCGTTTATTTTTCATCGCATTTCTATCTGCGCGGTCATAGTTAAACTATATAAAACAGTGGCAATAGTAGCAATAAATTAACGTTGAAATAGTGAATTAGTTTTGATTTTAAAGGAATTTTTAATAAGAGGTAGGTTCAATATGGTGGGTCGTACTGGACTTGAACCAGTGACCCTCGCCTTGTAAGGGCGATGCTCTCCCAACTGAGCTAACGACCCATATTGATATTCTATAATGGTGGGTCGTACTGGACTTGAACCAGTGACCCTCGCCTTGTAAGGGCGATGCTCTCCCAACTGAGCTAACGACCCATTATAGATTTTAATTTAGTGGTGGGTCGTACTGGACTTGAACCAGTGACCCTCGCCTTGTAAGGGCGATGCTCTCCCAACTGAGCTAACGACCCGCTAAATTAAAGTGTTTTGCAATGGTGGGTCGTACTGGACTTGAACCAGTGACCCTCGCCTTGTAAGGGCGATGCTCTCCCAACTGAGCTAACGACCCATGCAAAACTGTGACTAAATGGTGGGTCGTACTGGACTTGAACCAGTGACCCTCGCCTTGTAAGGGCGATGCTCTCCCAACTGAGCTAACGACCCCAAATAGTCATTTCTAAAGTGGTGGGTCGTACTGGACTTGAACCAGTGACCCTCGCCTTGTAAGGGCGATGCTCTCCCAACTGAGCTAACGACCCGCTTTAGAATAACAACACATTGCTGCGTTGTTGTGGGGCGCTATTATAGATTTAGTTCAACTATAGTCAATACTTGTTTTCACAAAAATGTGTTAAGTGGCCTTAAAATGAACAACTTGGATAAATGTCAAACGCCTTGAGTGCTTTTAGAGCAAGTGTTAGCGCTTAAGTTACGTTTTTGGGCTGTTTTTTGTACGCCTAACACTTGAAATTCTATTGGCACTCGACAAAAAAGTGAGTTTTTATTGCAATCGCGATGAATTTATTAGTTTAGCAGCGCTTTGGTAGCCTTCTTTTTCAAGATATTGCTCGATTTCTGTTATTGATTCTGCAGCAGTTGAGTAATGGGCAATTAAGTAATCATAGATTTTGGTGACTTCTTGGCCATTATTATTTATTGCGAAATAGGCGAGCAAGCGAATAAGGTCATCTTTGCTGGGTATTACTTGAAAGCCGAACTCCTTTTGTAGCGCACTATAGTGTACGAGTAACGGCCCTAATCCAGCAATTTTTGTTTCATAATTGGCTTGCCAGTGTGAAAAGCGTGTTTGAAATGCGTTTACTAAAGCGATTACTTTACTTGATTGGTGACTATATTGAGCATACTTTTCGTTTGTGAGCGACAAAGATGGATGTTTTTCTAACATAGTAACCAACGAATTAAATGGTTGTTGCATATGTTCACCTTCATTTGCAATGCTCAAAAACAGGTGCGCTTTTAACGCTGTTACCGATTGAGCAAGTGAAACAATATAACCATCGTCAAGTGAAGGGCTAAAGATAAAATAATCGTTAAATAATGGGCTTTTTGTTAAAAACTGTTCCATCGCAAAGCGCCCCGCATTTGAATGACCAATTAATATTGAATAATTCGCGGTGCGGTAATTGTTCTTTATATACGGGATCAGCTCAGACGTGAAGTGTTGCCTAAATAAGCGTGCATTTTCAGTTATGTTAGCGTCATTAGGTTGCAATTGCGCACCTTTGCCAATGACTTGCACAATTATAAACTCGGGTATTTCATTTTTTAATGTATCGCTGATGGATTGAACAAGCGTAAAATCCCACTGCCCATGCAATACGTAAATTACAGGGTAGGACTGGTTCAAGCGTGTACCATATGATGTGGGAACACTTACCTTAAAAGTAACCTGTGCATTTAGGCACTTTGAGGTGAGAGATTCATTATTCACTTCTGCAAAAGTGCTTATGCTTAAAAGCAATAGGAAACAATAAAGCGCAGTTTTCATTGGATTGTCCTTGTGTGTTAAAGTCGAACAACTTTGTCAGTTGAACAAAAAAACACAAGGATTCAGGCCTTTAGAATAGCTTAAGTTTTACTTAGGGCAGGGCAGCACCGTATTATGCACGATTCTCAGCAGTATAGTTACCATACCTTTCAGTTTGATTTTTCTCGCTGTGAGGTTGTTACAACAAGTGGAATAAGTGAACTCGAACCTAAAGTAATGGCGGTGCTTGAGTTGCTTTATCATAACCAAGGTAAAGTAATAAGCAGCGAGGATATTTTTAACCAGGTGTGGCCGGGGCGAGTTTTTAACGCTAGCTTGATACAAAGAGCGATTGCACTTATTCGCAAAGCCCTTAATGAACAAGCGGCAACTGCGAACTATTTAATTACATATCCTAAAAAAGGCTATTGCTTAAAAGAAGAGGCCGCAAAATTTAGTGGGAATCGGATAAAACTATTTCTTTTGGCGATAAGTGTTTTAGTGTTTTTTGTTGTGGGGGTTGTCGCTCATGTATATAAAAAGCAACATTTAGCACCTATGCACTTCACATCATTATCACCACTGACACACAAACAACAGAATGTGTTTGCGTTTTCACAAAATAGAAATACCAATGAAATGCTATTTGTTAAAGAGGGCGACTTAGGATCAGCGTTATGGTTAAAAAGTGGCGTGAATGAAAGTGAAATTTTTAATACGCCGCAAAAAATAACTCATACATTTTGGTTTAAAGGTCAACCTGCATTTACAGCGCGCAACAATCATCAAGGTACTGATGTCTTAGTGTTAAATCATTTGGGACAAGCAAACCAGTTATTTAGTGTTGAGCATTTAATGAATGTAGCGCCTAAAAGTGTTGGGCAACGCATTTATATTGCTCATTTGAATCAAATAACCGTATTTGATGATAAAGCTGCTAAGTCGCAAGTGTTTTCGGTATTTGAAAATGCGAAAGGTGTGATTAGTTTTTCAGTCTCGCAAGATCTAGAAAAGGTTGCGGTATTGACCGATGAAGGGCAAATGCGCAAAGCGGTTTCAATTATCAATGTTAAAACGAATACCAAAGAGCGTATTTTTCAAGGTGTTGGTAATTACACATCACTTGATTGGCATGCAAGCGGCTTACAACTATTACTGGCTAAGAATACCCAACTTATACTTTTGGATGTTGAACGTGGCAAAACTGAAGTATTGCCATATGCAACGAACAAAACGATTACCCAAGCGCAGTTTGATAAACACGGTGACGCAATCTTAATTGAACACACACATTTAAATGTAGTACTTACGCTTAAATCAGTTAACGAAAACCCTACTACGTTTAAAAAAATTGATTTGGCTGGTGCGAATTTAATGCCAATATCAAATAGCAGTGGGGATATACTTTTTTCATCAGACTTCTCTGGTGAGCAGGCGCTGTATCGATCTCACAATAATGAATTGACGGTTCTAGCCGAGCTGAATAAAGGGCAGCATTTAAACGGTTTTACCTGGTTGTCTGAAAACACATTTATCTACTCGTTAGGCAAGCAGTTAGTTATTAATGACGGTAACTCGGTAAAACAAATACACTCGCTTTCACATTCAGTGTTTATTAGGCAATTTTTACCGCAACAAAATACACTATTGGTTCACCAGTTGATTAATGGCAAAACGTACCCAAGTACACTGTCATTAGATTCGTTTGAAGTTACTCAGCTAGGTAATGAGCAAGCGAGTTGTGTAACAGGTGATAATAATGGCAATATTTACTTTGTTGAAAATAACAACACCATTAAGCAACGAAATAAAGCAGGGCAAGTCAATACACTGTTAACGATTTCTGATAATAGGGTGGATGATCTTTTTAGTGATGGTGAAGATTTGTTTGCCAGTATTAAAAAGACAGAAGGCTACATGGTAATTCGTATAAACCCACGCACAGCAGAATTTGAAACAATATTGGTAGATGAAAATGCGATATTGGCAGGTGTAGAAAAACAAGGGAAATTTTGGTTTTATCAGGATATCGCCGTTAAATCGACTTTGATGCGGCTATACTAGAGCGTGTTGATCTTTGTGGTCTAAATTCTGTTCAAATCCAAAGCTTTTTGATCGCGACGTTGCTTTGTAGGCCTAGCGGGCTAAGTCAAGAAGCAACAACAAAGAACAAAACGCTTTGGGTTGAACCTGTTAGGCAGCGCTTGTTTGGCATTTATACCGTGTTATCGCTCATTTATGTAAATTAACTACACGACAATCGCTCTGCCTCGTCTAAATTCCAAACAAGCTGCTGCAGAAATAGACAGCAAAGGTCAACACGCTCTAGCTTCAATTATATGTATAAATATTGATAGCTAGGCTGTTGAAACAGGTCGAAAAATCACAATCTTGGTGAACAAGTGTTCATCTTGATTAAAAATGGTGCGAACAATGCACTATGCTTAAAAAAATGTTGACTTTGTTTTGCTAGCTCCATAAAATGCGCCCCGTCTTCAGCGATACACGAGTTATCTCTTGAAGGTGCAGTTTGGGGCTATAGCTCAGCTGGGAGAGCGCCTCGCTGGCAGCGAGGAGGTCTGCGGTTCGATCCCGCATAGCTCCACCAATAACTCTTATGGTTTGAGTATAAATAATCAGTCCTAGTGACAACACCATGTTGTCCCCTTCGTCTAGAGGCCTAGGACACCGCCCTTTCACGGCGGTAACAGGGGTTCGAATCCCCTAGGGGACGCCACTTACTTTTAAGGTTAAGTTTAAAAGAGTGGGGTGAGTCATTAAAAGCTCGTATGGTAAGAGTGAAAATAACCGGTCCTAGTGACAACTCCATGTTGTCCCCTTCGTCTAGAGGCCTAGGACACCGCCCTTTCACGGCGGTAACAGGGGTTCGAATCCCCTAGGGGACGCCACTTACTTTTAAGCTTAGTTTTAAAAGAGTGATGTGAGTCATTAAAACTCGTATGGTAAGAGTGAAAATAACCAGTCCTAGTGACAACACCATGTTGTCCCCTTCGTCTAGAGGCCTAGGACACCGCCCTTTCACGGCGGTAACAGGGGTTCGAATCCCCTAGGGGACGCCACTTACTTTTAAGCTTAGTTTTAAAAGAGTGGGGTGAGTCATTAAAACTCGTATGGTAAGAGTGAAAATAACCAGTCCTAGTGACAGCACCATGTTGTCCCCTTCGTCTAGAGGCCTAGGACACCGCCCTTTCACGGCGGTAACAGGGGTTCGAATCCCCTAGGGGACGCCACTTACTTTTAAGCTTAGTTTTAAAAAAGTGGGGTGAGTCATTAAAAGCTCGTATGGTAAGAGTAAAAATAACCAGTCCTAGTGACACATTATCTTAAAGATACTGCGTCCCCTTCGTCTAGAGGCCTAGGACACCGCCCTTTCACGGCGGTAACAGGGGTTCGAATCCCCTAGGGGACGCCACTTATTCTTAATATACTCTTCTAAATATCTCTGTGTCTAAATCAAGTAACCAGCTCATTTAATTTCGAATTATTAGATAATTGCTATATTATAAACGTCCAAGTTCTTATTGATTTAACGCTGTTATGAAATCACGTGGATTTACGCTTATAGAATTGATTATTGTCATTGTAATACTCGGTGTATTAGCTGTTACTGCTATACCAAGGTTTATGGGGCTATCGAGCGATGCGCGCACTGAAGTGATCAATCAAATCCAAGTAAGCGTTGAACAAGCTAATGATCTTGTTCACTACAAATCTCTAATGAAAAGCTACTCAACACAAGCCGTTCCTGGGCGACCTGATCTCTTTGATGTTGACCTTGATAATAATGGTTCATTTGAGACGCGACTTATGTGGGGCTACTTGGATAATACAGATATTGAGAAGCGCATTAGCTTATCCGACGATCTGCAGATCCAATATCAAGGTATTAGATTCACTTATATTGGTTGGGATTTTGATGGGGATACGCAAATAAGCGATGATAATTGCTATTTTCGTTATACCCAAGCCGCATCAGCCAGCACGCCACCTGTGTATCAACAAGTACTTACTGGTTGTTAAATAAAGCCAAGCGTTAATTAATTTTTTAAATCAACGCTAGAACCGTGTTTAAGCGCATAAATTATTTTTCAGCTCGGTTTCTTGGCTTGAATTATTTTATCGCTTCCAGTTGTTAATTAGATGTCTTAAAACCCAGATTTGAGCGGTTTTAAATTATTGTATTTTAAAGAGTTATTTTTATTGAATAATCTTTCTCTAATGTTAATCTGCCGCTAACTAAATTAACGGGTAACGGCATGTTTGAACAGCAGACTTATATTGAAAAAGATTTCTCTCAACAAGATTTAACTCATAGTGTGTTTAATCAATGTCATTTTTTGCGCTGCAACTTTTCACGAACACAACTGCAAGATACGCAATTTATTGAGTGTGTATTTATAGAGAAAGGCGATGAAATAGGGTGTGATTTTTCATATGCCAAATTGCAAGATGTTCAGTTTATTAGTTGTCAGTTGTCTCTTTGCGCATTTATTGGTGCAAATTGTTTTGGTGCTAAGTTTAATCAGTGTGACCTCAAAGGCGCGGACTTTTTCAGAACGAGTTTTGCAAATCAAATCTCATACCGAAACTATTTTTGCAGTGTTGAAATGACTAACTGCAATTTATCGTATGCGAATTTCGATAATCAATGCATTGAAAAATGTAAGCTCAATAATAACCGCTGGATTGGCGCTAATTTACAAGATGCGTCTTTGTCTGGCTCGGATTTAAGTGGCGGTGAATTTTCACCGGAAAGTTGGCGACAATTTAAGTTAACTGGCTGCGATCTGACCGATATCGATCTAGACGGATTAGATCCCCGTCGAGTGGATTTGACGGGTGTTAAAATTAACCCATGGCAGCAAGCGTCATTGCTAAATTACTTAGGCGTAGTTGTGGTGTAATAAAAGACTATATCTGTTGGTTTGGTTAGCTCAGTGATTATCATGAGCTAACCGATAGCCAATTGGCTACTACTTAAATTTATTTTGTATTAGCTCAATAGAGTAACCATCAGGGTCTTTGACAAACGCAATTTCGGTTGTGCCGCCCTTTACTGGGCCTGGTTCGCGCGATACAACACCACCTAGCGCTTTGATCTCTTCGCACGCAGCGTAAATGTCATCATATTCAATGGCTAAATGACCAAATGCATTGCCATGATCATAGCTATCGGTATCCCAGTTGTAGGTTAACTCAATAACCGCATTGTCTTTTTCGTCGCCATAACCAACAAATGCCAACGTATAACGGTACTCAGTATTTTCAGACCGTCGCAGCTCTTTCATACCGAGTACTTTGGTATAAAACTCAACAGACTTATCTAAATCCGCAACACGGATCATGGTGTGTAACAAACGCATATGTGCCCCTATAAACAGGTTTTATATTTTTACGCTTAACAAAATTGTTGCTTATCGCTAAGCGTAAAACAGTAATTTACTGTTATAGATTATTGGGCCCAGTACATTATTTTTAAAGGCTTTGCGGACAAAGCCTTTAAATAAATTGCTAGCGCCTGAGAAAGGCTAGTTTATTTGGCTGCTTTTGAATTATTCACAATAAAATCGCGCAACGCTTTTATTTTGTTGTTTTCTGCATTTTCTTGCTCGCTCAAACTACACGCGAAGCATTACGGTTGTGTCTGAATAGTCACTTTTTTAAATGTTTTTAATTAATTGATATTTATAGCTTTAATTTCGTTTTAACTATTTCTATTAAATTTTAATAAAAAAGATAGCATCTAAAAAAATCTGATTTATTATTCGCACGCTTCTTGTTGATAGCCAATCCGAGTACATTGCAATTTATTGCAGCAAGGCGATAGAGCAACTATCCAAGAGTGAACTTGAATGTTTAAGTATGTTTAACTCGCTCGAACTCATAATGAGTTTATTTGATTAGTTTAGTTTTATTGACACTGCTCGGAGAATCGCTATGTCTTTAACACCTGTAATGGCCCCTATTACCAATGTTGATGCTTGTCACGGTTTAGTAATTGAAAAACCACAAGCTGAACAATTAGTTGCTCAATTTGGTTCCCCACTTATGGTGCTTGATTGTGATCTGATCAGAACACAATATCGCGCGTTACAGTCTGCATTACCCAATGTTGATTTACACTATGCACTTAAGCCATTACCACACCCTGCGGTAGTAACGACATTACTTGCTGAAGGCGCGTATTTTGATTTAGCAACAAACGGTGAAGTCGACCTCGTTCAATCAGTAGGTGTACCGAGCGAGCGCACAATTCAAACGCACCCAATTAAGCGTGATATTGATATTTCACATGCACTTGCGTATGGCTGCAATGTGTTTGTGGTTGATAACATCAACGAAATTGATAAGTTTGAAAAATACAAAGATCAGGTTGAGTTATTGGTACGCGTTAGCTTTCCAAACCCTGAGGTATTAGCTGACTTATCGAAAAAATTCGGTTGCTTACCTGAAGATGCTATAACACTAATTCAACATGCATTTGATTTAGGTATTCGTATTAAAGGGCTATCGTTCCATGTTGGCTCACAAACCAAAAGTGGTGTGAAATACGCAGATGCGATTACCAAATGCCATCACATTATGTTGGCGGTAATTGATGCGGGTTTACCTGCACTGAGTACACTTGATATTGGTGGTGGTTTCCCTGTGAAATACACACCAGAAGTGCCAAATATTGCTGACTTTTGTGCACCTATTCGTGATGCATTAGCAAAATTACCAGAAACAGTGCGCGTAATTGCTGAGCCTGGGCGTTTTATTGTGGCAACAGCGGTAACTAATATTGCTTCGGTAATGGGGCAAGCGGTGCGCGGCGGTAAAACGTGGTATTACTTGGATGACGGCTTATACGGCTCGTTTAGCGGCTTAATGTTTGATGAAGCTAAGTATCAAATTGATTCAGCGCAAACAACTGGTGAGCGTTTTATGTCGGTACTTGCAGGCCCAACATGCGACAGCATTGATGTGATCCGCGAAGAAATTATGTTACCTAAACTGGAAAATGGCGACCTTATTATCTCAACCATGATGGGCGCGTATACTTCATGTACGGCAACAGATTTTAACTTCTTTAAGCGCGCCGCTACAGTGGTATTAAATGAAGTTGAGAACACCAACCTAGTTGTAAGTGCATAAAGTTCAGATAATAAAGCAAGGCAGAATACTGCCTTTCTTTTTAATCACCTTAAAGCGAAGGGTTTAAAATACTGCCTATAAACAGAGTCTAACGTACAGAGCATGTTAACGTTATTGATCTTGGTGTATCCTTTTTCTAATTCTTTTTAATTATTAGTGAAGTGTATGGCGGTAGATCTGATTCCAACAGTTGTTTATTCGAGTATGATGGGAGTCGTTGTATCTTCGATTGTTCGTGGTGCCAAGTCATATAACTCTAATCAAGGTGTTTATCTTTTTGCTTTACTTGTATTACTGTTAATCCATATTCTAGGTGAGCTTTATATTTTTACAGGTCTGTATCAATATGCCCCTGCAATAGCAGGTTTTCAGCTACCAATTCGAATGTTAGTGGGACCTGCATTTTATTTTTATGCTGCAACAGCAATGTTTGCAAAGTTTAAGGTTACAACCAAGCAGCGTTTCTTTGCGCTTTCAGGGCCTATTGCAATTTTAGTGCTGATGGTGCCATTTTTATTTTTTATTAGCCCAGAGCAAAAGTTAGCATTAGCTGATCCTTTAATTCGAGATCCCAATTTATGGCGCTTAGCAGTCACTACCTGTGTTGTTACCGCGATTGTCTTTCTTGTATTTACCTTTGTTTATTTATTTGCCGCTTTTCGCTTACATGCAAAACATACCGCTAAATTAATGGAAAAGTATTCTGCTATTGAACAGCGGGCTATGGATTGGTTAAAAGTATTGTTGGTATTGTGGGGCTTTATTTGGCTTGTCTACGCCATTAATTATGTTGCTGGATTACTTGGGTTTAAGTGGCACATTATGGGCGCTATATTTCCCTTTATTGAACTAGTTGTTCTGATAACGTTTACACATTTTGCCCTTAAGCAGATAGAGTTTTTTGAAAATGAAGAGGACTCAGAGCTCGAAGATAAACCTCGAGAGACGGTCATTTCACATGATAAAATGGAGGAAATATCAGAAAAACTCATTTTGGCAATGACCGAAAAAACACTCTACAAAGATGAAGACTTGTCGTTAAATCGCTTGTCGAAATCAATCTCAGTAAGCGAAAACTATATATCAGAAACCCTCTCACAATATTTGAAAACTAATTTTTTCAAGTTTGTTAATCATTACCGTGTCGAAGAAGCCAAGGAATTGCTAACCAATAGTGACAAGTTAGTTTCAACCATAGCCTATGATGTGGGATTTAAATCAAAATCGACATTTAACTCGGCATTTAAAACAATGACGGGGACCACACCGACAGCTTATAAAAAAGCGAACATGACTAAAAACCAAACAAATTAATGGCGAATTCGTCCGAATATGCCCATTCGGACGACAAACAAACCCTGTCTTAGCACAATCTTGTTCAAATAATTTCGAATAGAGGGATAGGATATGACTTCGTCAACAGATGATTTATCGGTACTTACAAACGAGGTAAGTGCACAGCAGAAATCTAACATTGTTAAAGCAACACAGCGCAAAATGATTAATTTGCTATTTAAATATTCAGCGATATTTTGGTTTATTGCGATCTTGTTGGGGCAGTGGTTTTTCTTTTATTACATTATGGCGTTTTATGGGTTTTCTGTCATAAACGACAATATTGAAATTTGGAACCGATGGGAAGCTTTTGGAAGCACACCTTTTAAAGTAGGTGATACCATGGGCAATACGGTGTTTGCTGTGCATGCGATTGGTGCGGGTATTGTCGCCTTTGGTGGTGCATTACAGCTTTTGCCGAAATTAAGAGCTTTGGCACCTAAGCTTCATAAAATAAATGGTTATATCTATTTAGTCACAGTTTTTGGCCTTGCATTATCGGGTTTTTATTTAACTTGGGTACGTGGTGCGAGCCCTGATCTGCTGGCAGCAATAGGAACATCCGTAAATGGGTTTCTCATTTTGGGCTTTGCTTACCTAACGGTAAAAACTGCGCGAGCTAAGCAGTTTAATAATCATCGAAAATGGGCAGTAAGACTATTCTTAGTATCAAATGCACAGTGGTTTTTGCGTGTTGGTGTTTTTAGTTACTTGATTACGGGTACCATGCTGGGTGGTAACCCTGCCTTTGGTGATATCTTTTTCACTATTTGGACATTTGCATGCTTTTTACTACCATTAGGCATGGCTGAACTTTATTTTATTGCAGATAAAAAGAAGGGGCTTAAATTAAAACTTTTGGCAACTGCTATTTTGGTCTTGCTTACAGTCTTGATGTTAGTCGGTGTAGTAGGGTTAACCCCGTTTTTGTTACAAGTGTTAAGTGGTGGACCGATTTCGCTCTGATGACTTATAAACAAAGCCATGAAGTTATCTTCATGGCTTTTTGATATTAACAATTTCTATGAAGTTAAATTGGCTTAGTTGATTTTCTCTTTAAACTCGCATAAGTCTTCAATTATACAGCTGCCGCATTTTGGTTTTCGCACTACACATACGTATCGAGTGCGATAGTTGCCCTGGCAAAAAGTACTGAAAAAAGCCTATTATTAAAGTTGAAAATTAAGGTTTTCAACTAAGACTACTTCGCTGTCGTTTGCTTCTAACTGGGTACATAGCCAAGAAATATTTTTTACATCGCTCAAATCGATACCTGTAAGGTGATGACACGTCGCATCTAAATTTGATGAAAATACAGACTCTAGTTGGTTGTTATAAACATCAAGCTTATTTTCAGATTCGCTTTTCACATGAATTATCAAGTGCTGGTCGTGATAAAAGGCAAACTTTAATTCCTGATCAAATGATATTTGTCGGTCTGCCCAGAATAAACCTCCAGCGCCAACTCCTAAAAAATTCCCGTCAGCGTCTTTGGCGAGGAAATCTAAACCGCTAAACCCTAAGAGCTTTGTTTGCTGAGTGGTGAAATTATATTCAATGAACTCGTTGTTGGTTAACTTTAGTATTAAGCTATTAGTTAATGACCAACTCATGACAGTTGCTATTTCTTCTTTGATATCGAGCGCATTAGTTTGTTCCGTTTGGGTATTATGAACATAAATTTTGTGTTGAACGACGAAGGCTAACTGCTTACCAAGTGGAGACCATACCAAAGGAGGTATAAAAGCAATATTTTGGTGATTTTCGAAAGCAAGGTATGTTTGGTTATTATTTCGAATAAATACTTGTGGCTTTCCATTTCTAGTTGATAAGAAAGCGATATCTCGTTTGTTATTAAAGCTAGCTTGGTAATCGGCAAATTTCGTATCGATTGTTTTTTTATACATTGGCTTGCTTTCAACTGGTCGCTTTGTAATTTGCTGCTTGAAAGTTGAGTTCGCTTTATTAGTGTTTTGCCAACGAACAATATCCATATCTTGTCTTACTAATGTCGCAACAAGTGTATTTTGAGAGCTTGAAATATCAGTTAAAACCTCATTTGTCGGCAAACGTATAGGCTTTAATTCGTTATCTTGCATTGCGTACAGTTCACTTGTTAGTTGATTACTGATCAACAAGGATGTTGATTGCTGGTGCCAATGTAAATCGACAATATCTGGCGTATTAACGTCAATATACTCGCTTTGACCTTCACGATTGATGAGGCCAAATTTATTTTCTGTTCCATTAAAATAATGAAAGTAGAGCCCTTGTGGTGAAGCACTAAGTGAGCTGCTAATTACTGAGCTGCCAAGTTCAAGGAGTTTTTTATCACTGTTAGAGACTAAGTCTTGTCGCACTAAAACGTACTCTTGCTTATTTTTATATTGGCCAATAAACCAAACATAACCACTGTCTCCCATTGCGAGTTCGCTAATCTTATTCCACTGACTCAATTCAACAATTAGTTTTTGAGACGGTTGTTTATCTACTTGTAGTTGAAATAACGAAAACAAGCTTTGAGCGTTTTGTATTAGTACTAGTAAAGATTGATTTCGCCAGATGTAATCCACCACAGGGTGTTTAAAATCATATTGTCTAACATTCGATAGGTTAGTTAGGTTACTAAGAAATAAGGCGTTTGGAGCTGACTTACTTTGATAGCTCACATACTTGCCACCGTTTGAAAGTTTCGAATTAAATTCTGCTTGTTGCCCAAAAGTGATGGGTGTGAGACTAACGGAAGGCGTGTTTCCAGTAATTAAGTTGCGACCAAACAGCAATATTATTAACACTGCTATCAAAATTGCTGCAGTGATCGTCATGATATTAGAGGTAATTTTAGGAGTCTTGGTTTCAATATTAGACGTGTGATTTATTTGAGGTGATCTTGGCACCTCTAAGCGATAGCCCAACTTGGGGTGGGTAAATAGAAAAGTCGGATTTTGGCTGGTTTCATTTAAAGCCTTACGAATAATTGCGATAACACGTT
The DNA here is from genome assembly GCF_021654175.1 of Pseudoalteromonas sp. MMG024. Classification (NCBI taxonomy): domain Bacteria; kingdom Pseudomonadati; phylum Pseudomonadota; class Gammaproteobacteria; order Alteromonadales; family Pseudoalteromonadaceae; genus Pseudoalteromonas; species Pseudoalteromonas sp. MMG024. The sequence continues at coordinate 175,934 of NZ_JAKFZO010000004.1, read as the reverse complement.
GTAAAGAACTGGGCGAGAAAATTCTATCTGGCCAAACAAGAGTAAATAAAGTTTGTTGACTCATGACTTTACCTTGATTGGATTTTAGTTCACACAATACTGCCATTGCTTTAGGCTCAATGGTGACTGATTTTTCGCCGTCAGAAATACTTCCTTTTGCAGGTTCGACATAAAATCGGCCAAGTTGAAAAGCGTGCATACTGCTGTTAATCCCTTAATTTTTAAGGCCTAAGACTTTCCTAAGAGAAAAATAGGACTTTCTAAATTGAATGTTTATGTGATGCGTTGGCAATCTTGAATAGCAATTAGTAAAACAAAAGGAAATAAAAAATTGAAGACTTTTTTAATGATTATTTTACTCGCTATGCTGCCGCTAGGTTGGGTAAATGCAAACCAATTGGGAACGACGTTTACAATTAACTCCAAATACTTAAATGAAGAAAGGAAGATTGTGGTATCACTCCCATCCAATTATGAGGATGAACCGTTTTACAACTTTCCTGTTTTGTATTTAACCGACGCAAGTAGCCAACTCGATCATACTGCTAGCATGATTCACTATTTGTCTGATGGTATCAGCCCAATGATTGTTGTAGGTATTTTCACACCTGATCGCTGGAATGAACTAAAGCCTTATACGCAAGAAAAGCAGCCAAACCTAAAAGCTGAAAATTTAAGAAAGTTTATTGTGGAAGAAGTAAAAGGCTTCATCAACAAAAATTACCGTACGCTTGATTATTCGATTTTTGCAGGGCATTCGTTAGGCGGCTCATTTGCGGTTAACGCTTATATTAAAAATGCAAAAGACTTTGATGTGTTTTTTGCTTTGGCCCCTAATTTTGCCATGGGCAATGAAGTGATGTTCGAACGATTGCCTGATGCATTTCTCCAAAAAAAACAACCTAAGGTTTATTTTCAATTTGAAGGGATTACACCGTTTACAACACCGATAAATAGTTTTGCCCGTTTGAATACTATGTTACTTAAATATCCTCATTTAAACGCGACTCATCAGGTACAGCTGTTTGAAGATGAAGATCACATGACAATACCTCACATCGGCTTATACAAAGGGTTAACCGAAATTTATAAAGACTGGTTTTTATACATTCCGTCAATCATGGAAAATAAAAGTGTTCTTAAAACTCACTTTGAGGGATTATCAAAACGCATCGGATATCAGGTTAATCCGACCGAGTTTTATTTTAGAGATTTAATAGGTGCAATGATTAGCATGGATTATATTGATACCGCAGCATATGCGGCAGAAATGGCGAGAGAAACATACCCTAAATCACATTTTAGCTATGTGTTGTTGGCGGATGTGGCACACGCAAAAAGTGATGCAATAAAAGAGGCTAAGTGGCTTAAAAAAGCGATAGCGTTATCTGCTCACGATACTGCACGACAAGGTGAATATCAAAAAAGGTTGGCGAGTTTATAACGAGTGTTAAAAGCCTGATAGTAAGAGCAAGTTGGCTTGCTCTTACTTTTTTTGTATTGATAAATATTTACGCAATATAGACAAAACAGTGACACTGAGAATCATGTGCAAGAAAGTTACTCGGTTTTTTCTTTAAACTCACATAAATCTTCAATAATACAGCTGCCACACTTAGGTTTGCGGGCAACACACACATAACGGCCGTGTAAAATAAGCCAGTGGTGAACATCAACTTTAAATTCGGCGGGCACTACTTTTTCAAGTTTCGCTTCAACTTTATCGACGTCCTTGCCCATGGCGAATTTAGTACGATTTGATACACGGAATATATGCGTATCGACTGCGATTGTTGGCCAGCCAAAAGCGCAATTTAAGACAACATTAGCCGTTTTACGACCAACACCGGGCAGGGCAACGAGGGCTTCTAAGCTTTCAGGTACCTGGCTATTGTGTTTTTCAATTAAGATTTGGCTTAACTTATAAACATTGTTAGCTTTTGAGTTATAAAGGCCTATGGTCTTTATGTATTCCTTTAAACCCTCCATACCCAATTCCACTATGGCTTCTGGAGTGTTTGCTACTGGAAATAGTTTACGTGTAGCTTTGTTTACGCCAACATCGGTTGCTTGTGCCGATAAGGTAACAGCAACCAATAATTCAAACGGATTTGAATATTCTAATTCTGATTTAGGCTCTGGGTTATCGGCGCGTAAACGCTCTAATATTTCGCGGCGTTTTGTTTTATTCATTTACTTAGTCCAGGCTTGTGACACGTGCGCGTGGCGCTTTTTCAGTAATTGGTTCGTCTTGTTGTGATTGCTGTTTGGCGTCAATGTAATTTTTTAACGCAATAAGCAAGCCCATGCCTAAGAAAGCACCTGGCGAGAGAATCGCAAGTAAAAACTTTGTTTCGGTTTGCATTATTTCAATGCGTAACACTTTTGCCCAATCACCCAGCAGTAAATGTGCACCATCAAACAAAGTACCTTGTCCTAATAATTCACGCATAGCGCCCAATAGCACTAACACAGCAAGAAAACCGAGTCCCATCATCAAACCATCAAATGCGGCTAGTGGTACAGAATTTTTAGAGGCAAATGCCTCGGCGCGGCCAATTATCGCGCAGTTGGTAACGATTAATGGGATAAAAATACCGAGTGATAAGTAAAGCTCGTGACTAAAGGCATTCATTAAAAGTTCAATCATGGTTACAAAGGCTGCGATGATCATCACAAATACCGGAATACGGATTTCTTTCGGTACCCATTCACGTACTATTGCTACGGTGACGTTTGACCCTAACAATACAAACAAGGTGGCTAATCCTAAACCAAGCGCATTGGTTACGGTCGCCGATACTGCCAGTAATGGGCATAAACCAAGCAGTTGTACCAATGCTGGGTTATTTTTCCATAGTCCTTGGTTAATTATATCGCGCAGTTGTTCAGTCATTATTTACTCCGCATAAATTATCTTGATTAAACAGTGCTTGATGCTGATTTTGGGTATAAAGACTTGCGCGTTTAACGGCATTAATCACCGCGCGAGGCGTTATTGTTGCACCTGTAAATGCATCAAATTGACCACCATCCTTTTTTACTGCCCATGATGTATCCTTAATTGAAGTAGGGCGCTTGCCATCAAAACTGGTTATCCAATCTGAGCGACGAATTTCTACCTTATCACCAAGCCCTGGCGTTTCCTTGTGTTCAATAACGCGTACACCAGCTATTGTGCCATCGATATAAATGGCAGAAAGAATTTCAATATTACCGCTGTAACCATCTGGTGCAGTTGATTGCAGGACCACCGCAACTGGCTTATCACCACTTTTAGCGCGGTACACTTTGGTATCACTCGCGTGATTTAAATAATCTTCTTTAATCTGTGCACAGTCTAAATAAAGTGTGTTGTCGTAGTCATTTTCACTGATAACTTGGCCTAATGTGTCCATTAGCTTTTGCTGTTTATTGTGTTCAATCGCAGGCTTAGTTGCGATATAAGTTAGGGTTACAACCGCAGTACTGGCAATTGCAAACGCTCCTAAAATCAGAGCGTTTTTAGAAATTGATTTAGATAACATTACTGCTCCTTAGCGCCATACACTTTTGGCTGCGTGTAGAAGTCAATTAAGGGCACCGCCATATTGAGTAACAATACTGAGAACGCAACAGCATCAGGGTATCCGCCATAAGTGCGAATCAGGTACACCAGTAGACCAATTAACGCACCATAAATTAAACGGCCTTTGTTTGTTGTTGATGCAGACACCGGGTCGGTGGCAATAAAAAATGCGGCTAACATAGTTGCGCCACTAAACAAGTGAAGCATGGGACCGGTACTAACACCTGGGTGAAACATCACACCAATGCTGGCACAAATTGCAAGGCTAGCTAAAAAGCTTACTGGAATATGCCAGTTAATAACGCGCGCTTTTAGTAAATAAACGCCGCCTATTAGGTATCCTAGATTAACCCATTGCCAACCAATACCAGCAAGTTCGCCAAATATTGGGTTTTGTAAACTTTCTGAAGTAGTGAGTCCTTTACTAAGACTCGTTTTTAGTGTATCGAGTGGGGTTGCCATAGACACGCCATCCACGCCGAGTCTTAATTGCTCGGTTGTTAGGCCGCTTTGGGTTATGCCGGTAAAGATCACGCTAATCTCATCTAACAAAGTATGTTGATTGAATGCAAGTTCAATGGGAGGTGACCATGTTGTCATTTGCACCGGAAATGAAATTAACAACAGCACGTAGCCTGCCATCGCTGGGTTAAATAAATTAAAACCAAGGCCACCATACAGTTGTTTAACGAAAATAATGGCAAATGCGGTACCAATAACAATCACCCACCAAGGCGCAAGCGGCGGTATACTGATAGCAAGTAACACGGCAGTAAGCACAGCGCTATAATCGCTTAACGCGGATTTTATATTACGCTTACGCAGTTTTAGCACAAAAGCTTCGGCGGCAATTGCCGTGATAATTGCTAGCAATAATTGAATAATTACACCAAAGCCAAAAAAGTAAGCCTGACAGGCAACGCCTAGGCTTGCTGCAAAGGCAACTTTGAGCATAAGCTCACTGAGCGACTTATGACTGTGTTTGTGTGGCGAGCTGCTTAAGGATAATTGCACGTTATTCCGATCCTTTATCTTGTTGCGCCTTTTTGGCTTTAGCCTTTGCGATTGCAGCGGCAATCGCTGCCTTTTTCTTCGCTTCAGCATCGAGTTTTGGTTTCTCAGTTGTATCAACTGCAGCTAGATTATCTTGTTGCTCAACATCGTTATCGTTCGACTGTGGCAAGTCGTTTTGCTCAGCCGCTTGCTTGGCTGCTTTTTTAGCTTTAGCACGAGCAATAGCAGCGGCGACTGCTGCTTTACGCGGGTCATCACTGGTGCTTTTGTCTGCGTCTTGTGCTTTGGTTTCGTCAAGCGTTTCAGTTGTTGATTGTTCAGCCTGCTTTGCCGCTTTTTTGGCTTTTGCACGAGCAATCGCTGCGGCGACAGCTGCTTTACGCGGATCATCACTGGTGCTCTCGTTTGCGTCTTGAGCCTTGGTTTCATTTGGCGTTTCAGTTGATGATTCTTCAGCTTGCTTTGCCGCTTTTTTGGCTTTTGCACGAGCGATAGCCGCGGCGACAGCGGCTTTACGCGGATCATCACTGGTGCTTTCGTCTGCGTCTTGAGTTTCCGTTTCATCTAACGCTTCAGTTGATGGTTCTTCAGCTTGCTGTGCAGCCTTTTTAGCTTTGGCACGAGCGATAGCAGCGGCAACAGCTGCTTTACGCGGATCTTTATCGTTTGATGTGTCCGTTTCACTAGTAGCGCTATTATTGGCAACGTCATCGGAACCTATCGCTTCTTTTTTAGCTTTGGCGCGAGCTATTGCAGCGGCGACTGCAGCTTTACGCGGGTCACTCGTCGTATCTTTTACGTCTTGTTCGTTTGTTTGCTCAGCTTTTTTAGCTTTTGCACGCGCTATTGCAGCTGCAACGGCGTCTTTTTTACTGTCATTACTTGTCGCTGCTGGTTTTTCTTCTTTATATGCGCGAGCTTGTGCTTTTCGCTCTTCACGCAGCTTTGCCATTTCAGAATTATCTGGCTCACCATTTTCTGAACGTTTTGCTTTAGCACGCGCTAAAGCTGCTTGAACGGCTGCACTTTTATCATTTGACGAAACTCGTTTCGAGGCTTCTTCAACTTTCGACTTAGCTTCATTGTTTGTTTGCTTTGCCGCGCGTTGATGTCGGTTTTGGCGCTCTTCTTGTTCGCGCTTCAAACGCTCATTACGCGCTTCAAAACGCTCTTTTGCACGCTCTGCTTTAATCTTATCTTCGCGCTCTTGGCGAATTTCTGCCTTGGCAACACGGTAATATTGCACCAGTGGAATTTCACTTGGACACACATAGGCACATGCACCACATTCAATACAGTCAAATAAGTTATGCTCTTCTAACTTATCGTATTCTTTACTTTTGGCAAACCATTGTAGCTGCTGTGGCAGTAGCGTAGCAGGGCAGGCGTCGGCGCACGCACTGCAGCGAATACAGGCTTTTTCTTCACCGGGCATCGGCATTTCACGTTCGCTCGGCGCGAGCACGCAGTTACTGGTTTTTATGATTGGAAGGCGTACGCTCGGTAAAGTAAAGCCCATCATCGGACCGCCCATAATCACACGTTGCCACTGCTGTGGCTGAAAACCGCTTTGTTCGAGCAAGAACTTGATTGGTGTACCGAGCAGGCTCCAGACATTACCCGGTGTTGAAATTGTTTCACCCGTTACTGTTACAACACGCTCAATAAGCGGCTTGCCTTCATATATGGCCTGATAAATAGCGAAAATCGTACCGACATTATGTACCACCATGCCAATATCAGATGGGATCCCACCTTGTGGTACGTGTTTTGACGTTAACAGTTGAATAAGTTGCTTTTCACCGCCCGATGGGTATTTAGTTGGAACCGGACATACTTGTGTATAGTGGTCATTTTCGCAGGCTTTTTTCAGTGCAGCGATCGCTTCGGGCTTATCGTCTTCAATACCAATTAAAATCTTGGTTGGCTGATAAAGCTTGCGCAGTACCTCAATGCCTTTAATTAATTCGCTAGCATGCTCACGCATTAACATATCATCGGCGCTGATATATGGCTCGCATTCAACACCGTTAATGATTAGAAATTCAATTGCATTTTTAGGCTGGGCTTTTACATACGCAGGAAAGCCCGCACCGCCCATACCACTGATACCAGCATTGTGAATACGCGTTACAATCTCTTGGTCAGATTTGGCATAAAAGTCAGGCCATGGAGATAGTTCACACCATGTGTCTTGACCATCTGGCAGTAATACGACACTCGGCTCAGGCAATGCACTTGGGTGTGTGGTTGGCTTCATCGCGATTTCGCTGATAGTACCAGAGGTTGGTGCGTGCACAGGTACGCTCCAGTGGCCCGCGGGTTCGGTTAAGGCTTGACCTTTTAATACACGATCACCCGTTTTAACGAGCAAACGCCCGTTATCGCCAATGTGCTGCTTAAGCGGAATAGTTAAACTTTCAGGTAACGGTAAGCGCTTAATTGGTTGTTGTGTTGAACTCGCTTTATTCGGGGCAGGGTGTACACCGCCCGGAATCGACCAAAGCTTACCACGTTCAATTTGTTCTAAAATAGATTCCACCAACAACCTCTAATCGATATTTGTTACTGGAATGGCTTGTAAGTCCCATTTCCAGTTTTTACTTGTGGTTTTAACGGGCACCATGTCGATGCAGTCTACCGGACAAGGTTCAACGCACAGGTCGCACCCTGTACATTCGTCAATTAATACTGTGTGCATTTGGCGTGTTGCGCCGACAATGGCATCAACAGGACATGCTTGAATGCATTTAGTACAGCCAATACATTCATCTTCTCGAATGTAGGCAACCGTTTTAATCGGTTCTTTTTCTTCGCCGCCAGCAAGCGGTTTGGCTTCAACCCCCATTAAATCCGCGAGCTTTTGTACCGTTGCTTCGCCTCCCGGTGGGCACTTGTTAACGTCATCACCGTTAGCAATGGCTTCTGCATAAGGACGACAGCCAGGGTAGCCACACTGGCCGCATTGCGTTTGCGGTAGTATTTCATCGATTTGTTCGACGATAGGGTTGCCTTCAATTTTATAGCGAATTGCTGCAAAGCCAAGAATTGCGCCAAATAACAGCGCTAAACCGCCTAAGGCGAGTAGGGCGTAGAATAAAGTCATTTACAGTTTTACCAATCCGGTGAAGCCAAGAAATGCCAGCGACATTAAACCGGCTGTGATCATGGCGATAGACGCGCCTTTAAATGGGGCTGGTACGTCTGCTGCCGCTAAACGCTCACGCATTGCGGCAAATAAAACAAGTACCAATGAAAAACCGACTGCGGCGCCAAAGCCGTAAATTGCCGATTGTAAAAATGAGTGTTGCTCACGGGTGTTTAATAATGCTACGCCAAGTACTGCACAGTTGGTGGTGATTAACGGTAAGAATATACCCAGTAAGCGATACAATGTCGGGCTGGTTTTACGTACCACCATTTCGGTAAATTGCACAACAACTGCGATCACTAAAATAAAGCTCATAGTGCGCAGAAAAGTGAGCTCGAGCGGTATAAGAATATATTGATTTACAAGGTAACTGGTGACTGATGCCAACGTGAGTACAAAAGTGGTTGCTAGAGACATACCAATTGCGGTATCCAGCTTGCCAGACACACCCATAAACGGGCACAGGCCTAAAAATTGTACCAAAACAAAGTTGTTTACTAATACTGTGGCAATGAGTAACAGTAGGTATTCGGTCATTGAAATCTTATATGCGCTACATTTGACGCTTATTATCCAAATTTTCGGATTAAAGCTCAACTTATTCCGCTAAACAAATCTCATTCAGTTTCAATTGTTAAAGTAGTGTGGGGGAGTTTAGTGTGAAATTTAAACAAAAGGTAATTATGACGTTAAAAAGGGGCGATAAAGCCCCTTTTTTTAAATGGTGTAAATTAAATCTCTTTGGGCTTTTCGATGTAATAGCCTTGTGCACCATCTAAACACAGTTGTTCAATAATGTGTTTTTCTTCTTGGCTTTCGACTCCTTCGGCAAGTACAGTAACGCCAATGCGGTGAGCCAAATCAACCATTAAACGCATAAAGTACTGGTTGTTTTTATCTTCTTCTAAGCCGCGCGTGTAGGTTGCATCCATTTTAATAAAATCAGGTTTTAAATCGCGGAAAAACTTAAATGAGGTTAAGCCAACACCAAAACGTTCAACGGTAATACGTGCACCTACACGGTGGATCATATCAATAAAGCGTTTTGATGCTTTTACGTTTTGCTGTAAACCGAATTCACTCACTTCAAAAATTAATTTAGCAGCAATGGCATTATCTTTTAGTAAGCGACGTTCAAGCCAAATCGAAAACTGCTCGTCGTGAGCGCTTTTAGCCGATACGTTTACACCGAAAAACTGGTCGTTCAGGTTACGCGTTTTAATTGCATTAATTGCTTCTTCGATAACAAGGCGATCCACATGTGCGTGTTGATTGAGCTTTTCACTCATTGCTAAGAACGAAGAGGTTGGCAAAATGTGTTCGTCAGAGGTTTTAAAACGCGCGAATATCTCAGAGTAGGCCTTGGCACTACGACTCGTTGGCATAATAGTTTGGATCATTAGCTGAATGCGATTGTTGTTTAATACATCATCAATCACTTGACGCCAATTTTGATTACCAAAACTTGCTGAAACATTATCAATAATGTCGCTTTCTTTTTGAATATGGTAGCCATTTGTTGTTTTACTTTGTGCAAGGCTAAGAGCAGTGTCTACTTGCGCCAATAGTGGGCTAAGTGGCTTGCCTGTTTCAAAAGACACAATACCGGTATTTGCGACACTGGTAAGTTCAACATGTTGTTGAAATTCAGTGAATTTACTTTGCAGTACTTCGCCAAGTTTTTCTGCTTCTTTAATTGGTACGTTGATTAACAGTACTGCAAAGTCTGAGCTATTTAAGCGATAACAGGTGCTGCCAGAGTAAGTGCCAATAGCTTGGGTGATGAGATCTGACACATCTTTAATGTATTCATCGCCTTGCTGATAACCGCGCGTTTGGTTTATTAAGTTCAATTCAGTACAGCGAATAACGGCAAGGGTACCGAAACATGGTTTGTCGGCGTTTTCAATTTGGTGTTCGTAGTGCTCAATAAATAAATTACGGTTACCTAGTCCTGTTACAGTGTCTTTGTAGGCTTCGCGTTTAATATCAAGGGCAGAGGATTCAATGTCTTTTTGCTTGCGCTTTAAAAAGCCATTTAAACGAACAATGCTCGGAAAAATATTACTTACAGCGTTATCAGCAAGCGATGAATCGAGTTTGCCATCTTTACTGTCATTTTCAATGTACTTATCGACCATATTTGAAATAGCGTCGCCCATACGATTTGACGCTTGCATTAACGTTAGCTTTAACGTGATAAAAGGCACAAGGGTGAGTACTAAAATGATCAGGAATAAAATCAAAAAAGCGTTTTGTACGATCTCAGCTGTTTGCTTTAGGCGTAATGTAAATTCTATTTTTAGGCCTAAATCGCTTCCCGCACCATGTTGAGAACGGATAAACGGTTTGTAATCTTGTAGGTGTTTTACCAAAAAGGGCAGGTAGCTTAAGTTTCCTTGATTACTGAAAATAGTTTCATTTTCTTTGTCTTTAATAACTAATTTATCAAGGTTGTACTGCAATTTTATACTTTTTGCGAATGCTTCGATATCTTGATTTGTCGTTACTTGAGAGAGTTCAAGGTCGATTGCTCTTTGCACTTTTAACTGTTGCGAGTTTGCATATTGATGCAACGCTGAATTAAGCATATATCCAGTAAGTGCTGTTGCAAGCAAGCAAAAAAATACTTGGATTGTAATAAAGCGAGTTAATCCTGCCATGGTTTTTCTTATCTCACGCTGTATTAATTGGTAGATTATATTAAATGAAATAGGGGACAACGATAGGTCGGGATACTTGTCAGCTATGCAAGACCAAAACTCTGTCACTAATACAAAAAATCACTTATGAAATGGTAAGTTATATTCTAAGAAAAGTCTAATAAAGGTAATAAAATGTAATATAGAAAGGTAAGAGTTGGCTCCCCCTCCCCGACTCGAACGGGGGACCTGCGGATTAACAGTCCGTCGCTCTAACCAACTGAGCTAAGGGGGAACAACAATAGGGTAGTGTGCTTTGGCTCCCCCTCCCCGACTCGAACGGGGGACCTGCGGATTAACAGTCCGTCGCTCTAACCAACTGAGCTAAGGGGGAACAAGCATACTTAAAATGGATTAACGATTGGCTCCCCCTCCCCGACTCGAACGGGGGACCTGCGGATTAACAGTCCGTCGCTCTAACCAACTGAGCTAAGGGGGAATCGTTAAATGCTAAGAACTTGGCTCCCCCTCCCCGACTCGAACGGGGGACCTGCGGATTAACAGTCCGTCGCTCTAACCAACTGAGCTAAGGGGGAATGGCGTTGTTCTCAACGGGGCGAAATATTAATGACAGCATGGGGAAGTGTCAACAACTATTAATTAAGAAAGTTAAAAAAGTGGTTTGAATGCATATTTGTTGTGCAACTTGCTAGTTTTTTAACTGCTTTCGTGTGTTATTTGTTCATTAGCGTTTTAAAAATGATGGAAATTACATATTAAAATGAAGTCTCTAAAGTTAAAAATTAGACACTCGTTACCTTGCTATTCATTTTATTCCCTTAAAAGTGTGCTTACGGATGATATAAACACTGAACTTGGTTTTTACTTCTAACAGTTTTAAGAAATCAGTGTTTATCGGTAAATACCTAAAAGCTATTTATTACTGAGCCAAATTCATAATGTTAAATTCGAAATAGAACGCAGACTTAAGTTAACACACTTCTAACTGTGCTTTTAGATATAAATGCTAAAGCGAGCATGTGACTTATTTTCTTCACTGAATTGGTAGGTTAATGCAAAGCTGTGGCGATACATCTCCAACTCGAGTGTATAAAGAAGCAAAGAGGCACTTATAAAGAGGTACTTATACTCACCACACTTAGGATTAAGCGCAGAACAATTAAACTAGTGAAAACGTGTAATGCTAAAAAACAATACGCTATGCCTAGTTTGACTATAAGTGTGATTGGGAACTTAAAAAGTATGTTTCTCGATTATCTGACACTAATAAAAAGACATGCTCGATTATAAATCGCCTTATACAAAAGCGAATAAAACGCGCAATTGGTTCTAATAATAAGTATCTTAATTAACCTAACGATTAATGAATTAATCACTAGTGAAAAAGTATCAATATTTTTCTTGGTAATTTTTTTGATACTGATATTAGCGCACTCTATGACATATTTATTTTTGTAATCGCTGATTAATAAAGGGCTACATTTAGTTATCCACTAAATCTGTGGATAACTCTGTTTATGAATCTTTGAGAACATAACCAAGCCCTTTATTTATCGGTTGTAAGAGAAATGCAATAGTTTTCAAATAAAAAATATTTATCAATAAATTCAATGCTTTAATTTGTTTGGTTGTTTTTGGTTGAAAATTGTTCGAAATGTAATCTCGGTATGTTTATTGCGCAAGTTGTTGTGTAAAAACTAGTCGGAGCAGTGGTTGTTAGCTGTTACTAACTGAGTATCTATCGGAATATCAGTGTATTTATATAAATCAAATGTAAATACAAAATTCTTTCGGTTTACTTTTTGTTTACATTCGCTCGGCGGGTTTGTAAAAAATTAATTTGCGATGGTATCAACGCGCTCATTTCATTAGAATGTTGCCGTGCTTATATAAGGGTCCTCATGCAACAGTCTAAATCGCAATCAGCAAATAGCGCCGCATCGCTTCTCGAAGCGCCGATTGAAAAAACACTTGTTAAAATGACCGTGCCAATGATTTTCGGCATGATCACCTTAATGTTATTTAATATTGTCGATACTTTTTTTGTCAGTATGTTGGGCACAGAACAACTTGCTGCAATTAGTTTTACCTTTCCGGTTACATTTACGGTTATCAGTCTTGCAATAGGCCTCAGCATCGCCACATCGGCAATAATTGCTAAAGCACTTGGTGCAAATAATCACGCTGAAGCGCGTTTTGATGGTGCAGTTGCATTAATCGTATCGGCATTGTTGGTTGTGGTGACGTCTTTTATTGGCTATTTACTGATTACCCCGATTTTTACATTACTTGGCGCGACACCAGAGCTGCTGGTGTATATTCGTGATTATATGGCGGTATGGTTTATTGGCAGCGCGTTACTAATTACCCCAATGATTGGTAACGCCGTTTTGCGAGCCAGTGGCGATACTAAAACACCCAGCATTATTATGGGCGGGGCGGGGGTGATAAATGCAATCTTGGACCCTATCTTAATTTTTGGCTTTGGACCAGTACCAGCCATGGGCATTAAAGGTGCTGCGATTGCGAGTGTGATTGCGTGGTCATTTGGTGTTGCCTTTATTCTTTATCTACTGATTATTAAACGCAAACTTGTTGCTTGGGAAAAGTGTCAGCAAAGCTTTATGACTGCAACGGTAAAAATGCTAAAAATTGGCGTACCAGCAGCCAGTGCAAATATGCTAACGCCGATAGCAATGGCGATTATGACCGCGATTGTCGCAAGCTATGGCGCACATGCGGTGGCGGCGTTTGGTGTGGGAAGTCGTATCGAATCAATCGCCAGTATTGTGGTGTTAGCACTTTCTATGACTTTACCACCTTTTATTAGCCAAAATTTCGGTGCAAATCGTTATGATCGTGTTGAGGCCGCTTACATGGCGAGCCTGAAGTTTGTACTTATATGGCAGTTCATTATTTACCTGGTGCTTATCGCTTTAAGTGGTGTGATAAGCCATATATTTGCCGAAGAGCAAAGTGTTATTGATGTGATAAAACTGTTTATCTACATTTTACCGTTAGGCTACGGCTTGCAGGGTATTATTATTTTAACTAATTCATCATTAAATGCATTGCACAAGCCAATGCACGCGCTGGTGCTTAGTATTGTACGCTTATTTGTGTTTTATTTGCCATTCGCCTATGTCGGTAGCTTAATCGGCGACTTACAAGGGCTATTTATTGGTGCGTTAGTGGGTAACTTATTCACAGCATGTGTTTCATACTCATGGTTTAAAAAGCAGTTAACCAAATGCCATAATAGTATTGTGCCACACACTGTGTAGAGGGAAATATGAGTAAAGAAAACGTTTCAGATTTCAAATTGGTATCGCCCTTTAAACCCAATGGCGACCAACCAACGGCCATCACGCAACTAGTTGATGGACTCGAAGCAGGGTTGGCCCACCAAACCTTACTGGGTGCTACAGGTACAGGTAAAACTTTTACCATGGCGAATGTTATTGCAGAGCTAAATCGCCCGACCATTATTTTGGCTCATAACAAAACCCTAGCAGCTCAGCTATACGGTGAGATGAAAGAGTTCTTTCCTGAAAATGCGGTGGAATACTTTGTTTCTTACTATGACTATTACCAGCCAGAAGCATACGTAGTTGCGAGCGATACCTTTATTGAGAAAGACGCTTCAATAAATGACCACATCGAACAAATGCGTTTATCTGCAACCAAAGCCTTACTTGAGCGACAAGACGTTATTATTGTTGCGTCAGTTTCTGCTATTTACGGTTTGGGTGACCCCGACTCTTATTTAAAAATGATGTTACTGATAAAACAAGGTGACACCATAGATCAGCGCGACTTACTACGTCGACTTGCTGAACTGCAGTACACCCGCAATGACATTGATTTTCAACGTGGTACCTATCGTGTGCGCGGTGAAGTAATTGATATTTTCCCTGCTGAATCTGAAACCATGGCTATTCGCGTTGAAATGTTTGACGACGAAGTGGATCGCTTAAGTATTTTTGATCCACTTACTGGCGCGGTGGAAAGGCATATTATTCGCGCCACAATTTACCCGAAAACCCACTATGTGACGCCGCGTGAGAAAATTCTTGCTGCCATTGATAACATTAAAGAAGAACTTAAACTTCATCGTAAACAGTTACTTGATAATAACCGTTTAGTCGAAGAGCAACGCGTTGCACAGCGCACCCAATACGATATTGAAATGATGAGCGAGCTGGGATATTGCTCGGGCATTGAAAACTACTCGCGTTATTTATCGGGTCGAGCACCTGGCGAGCCGCCACCTACATTGCTTGATTACTTGCCAGATGAAGCGTTAATGATCATTGATGAATCACACGTAACTGTGTCGCAAGTAGGTGCAATGTATCGTGGTGATCGCAGTCGTAAAGAAAACCTTGTGGAGTATGGCTTTCGTTTATCATCGGCACTTGATAATCGTCCGTTAAAGTTTGAAGAATTCGAAGCGATTTCGCCACAAACGATTTATGTGTCGGCAACGCCTGGGGATTATGAATTAGAACGCTCTAATAACGAAGTAGCCGAGCAGGTTATTCGTCCAACCGGCTTATTAGATCCCGAACTTGAAATTCGTCCAGTCGGAACGCAAGTTGATGATTTATTGTCTGAAATTTATAAGCGTGTTGAGCTAAACGAGCGTGTATTAGTTACCACACTGACCAAGCGCATGGCTGAGGATTTGTCTGATTATTTAAATGATCACGATGTAAAAGTGCGTTACCTTCACTCTGATATCGATACCGTTGAACGCGTTGAAATTATTCGTGATTTACGTGCTGGCGTATTTGATGTACTGGTCGGAATTAACTTGCTTCGTGAAGGGTTAGATATGCCTGAAGTGTCTTTGGTGGCGATTTTAGATGCTGACAAGGAAGGCTTCTTGCGTTCAACCCGCTCGCTTATTCAGACCATAGGTCGTGCTGCGCGTCACATTAACGGCCGCGCAATTTTATATGCGGATCGCATAACCGATTCAATGAAGCGCGCAATTGACGAAACAGAACGTAGGCGCAGTATTCAGCACCAATACAACGTAGACAACGGCATTACACCACAAGCCTTGAATAAGAAAATCACCGACATTATGGATGTGGGTGAGCAAGTTGATGATACGCCCAAAGCAAGTAAGAGAACGGTTAGTAAAGCGACTGTTGAAATTTTATCAGCCGATGAAATTAACAAGAAAATCAAACAACTTGAATCTGAAATGTTGGCGTTTGCTCGTGACCTTGAATTTGAAAAGGCAGCAAGCGTACGAGACCAAATTCAACAATTACATCAAGAATTAATAAATGCCTAATATCGATTTAACCAATTTACTAAGCGCTATTGCCAAAGGCGCACCGTTTAATGACGAAGTGTGCCGTGTTTATCATGGCCGTGGTGATAGCCAAGGTGAAACTAATTTCATCAATTTAGATTGGTACCCACCGTATTTATTTCTTGCGTGCTACAACCCAATTAATGAAACAACGCAAAACGTACTAACTGAAGCCGTTTGGCAAGCGCAGCAAACTGCCGGATTTAACGCAAAAGGGCTTGTGTTTCAGTATCGTGCCGGACGTGATACGCAAGTGTCTGTACCGTTTGGTGAGGTGCAAGACCGATTCGAAGTTGCAGAGCTTGGCGCCAAATATTGGGTACAACTAACCAAAACGCAAAATACGGGTATTTTTCCTGATATGCGTGAGGGCAGGGCGTTTGTTAAAAATAATAGTCACGATGCAAAAGTACTTAACTTATTTTCATATACCTGTGCGTTTTCGGTTGTCGCTAAATTAGGTGGCGCTCAACAAGTTATTAATATGGATATGAATAAATCAGTGTTGCGTACGGGGGCTGATAATCATCGACTAAATAACGTGGCAGAAAATATTAGTTATTTACCTCACGATATTTTGAAGTCATTTGGTAAATTAAAAAAGGCCGCACCGTTTGATTTAATTGTAGTTGATCCGCCGAGTTTTCAAAAAGGCAGTTTCGTATTAACCAAAGATTATCAAAAAATCTTACGCCGTTTACCGGATTTATGTCACAGCAATACGCAGCTATTGTTATGTGCTAATAGCCCTGATGTATCAGAAAAACTGTTTATTGAGATGATAAGTGACGCTACCGAAGGGCGACTGAGCTTTGTTGAACGGCTGCCAGCGGCTCCACGTTTTGAAGAGCCAGATGGCGCCAATTTAAAAGCGCTGGTTTATCGTCTAGCGTAAAATAAGTAGCCGATGCAAAACAAAAAAAGCGCTAAGTAAAATACTTAGCGCTTTTTTATAACTTATTGATTTCTTTCGCTACTTGGTAGCCATCGTCCGTTACAATTTTTTCGAGTACTTGAACACGTTCAGTTAGCTTGGTGATTTGTTGTTTTAAATCTTCTGTTTGTGCATCACTTGCTTGATTGTGTTTTAACGTCTTCTCTTTAAATTTAATGTGCTTGTTGTACATATCTGCCAATACGCCAAAACCTACTGAGACAAATACGATCATTACAATCATCGTTGTGCCACTCATTGTCGCTCCTAACCTTCGAGTAAATGTGGCTTTAGCTTAATGCAAAAACATACACAATGTGAAATTTAATGTTAAACGGTCAAATTTGGTGTTTTTCGAGTCGATATAAAAAGGCTTTGTAACTTAGCCCTAATAGTTTTGCGGCGGCAGTTTTATTATTTTCACAGCGTTTAAGCGACTGCAATAAAATATCGCGTTCAAACTGATGCCAATCTATTCCTTCATTTGGCAGGGTATATTTATCGCCTTGCTGGAGTTGCCCGTTTTCGTGTGTAAGGCTCTCTAATAGTTCGTCTTCATCGCCAAGTAGGGCGTAACGCTCAATGCAATTTGATAGCTGTCTAACATTACCAGGCCACGGGTAGTTTAATAACTGTTTTAACGTGTGTGCACTTAATGATTCGATAACCCCACCATATTGCTGGCTAAATTTGTCTTTAAAGTAATGAATAAGCTTGCCGATGTCTTCACTTCGCTCACGCAGCGCAGGCATATGAATAGGCACAACGTTTAAACGATAATACAAATCTTCACGAAACAGGCCTTCTTCAACTTGTGCTAATAATTGTTTATGGCTTGCGGCAATCACACGCACATCAAGTGCTACTTCTTGGTGACAGCCTAACGGGGTGATCACCCCTTCTTGTAAAAAGCGCAGCAGTTTAGTTTGTAATTGCGGGCTAAGCTCCGCCACTTCATCTAAAAATAACGTACCGCCGTCGGCCGCGGCAAATTTACCGAGCTTGTCTTGATTAGCACCAGTAAAAGCCCCTTTTTTGGCGCCAAATAATTCAGCTTCGGCAATGGATTCAGGAATTGCGCCACAGTTAATGGCAATAAAGGGGCTATTTTTGCGCGGTGAAATTTTATGAAGCGCACGCGCAGCAAGCTCTTTTCCGGTGCCGCTTTCACCACTAATTAAAACAGTTGCGTTAGTGGAAGCCACTTTTTCTATGCGTTGAAATACCTTTTGCATACAGGGAGCACTGCCAATCAAATCGACCATGCTGTCTTGTTGGCTCAGTTGATTATTAAGCGTTTGGTTGGTTAAACGTAACTGATTTGCTTTATTTGCTTTGGCGAGTGCAAGTAATAGCTCTTGGCGCTGAAATGGCTTTGCTAAATAGTCATCCGCGCCTTTTTCTATGGCAAGAGCTGCATGATCAATTGAGCCATAGGCTGTGGCAATGACAATACCCACGGGAAAGTTGTTTTTTCGCGTAAATTCTAACAACTCAAGCCCGCTTAACTGGCCCAGTTTCCAATCACTAAAAATTAAGCTAATGCGATTATCTGCTTTAAGCGCCACAATCGCTTCTTCCACGCTAAATGTCGCTGTGACGGTAAACCCCTCAGCACTTAGCATTGCAGCGATTAACTCATTTTGAGTAGCATCGTCCTCAACCAATAGAATATGTACGTTATCCATTAAACTTCTCTTTTAAACATTGCGCGAAAGTGACTACCATTTTGACTGGTGTTAACAAGTTGAATATCGCCCGTGTAATACAAATTGATAATCTGTTTAGCGAGGTAAAGGCCGATGCCGGCACCATCTGGCTTGTCGCTTACATGCGGTTGGAATAATTGCGCTTGAATCGCTGAATTTACACCTTTACCTTTATCATTAATATCAACGTGTACCGTGTTTTCATGTGTATTCACATCAATATCAATAGCGTTGTTTTCGCCGCCTGATTCAATACCGTTGACGATAAGTGTATGTAAAATACTGCGCACTTCGGTTTCGAGACCAACGAGTTTAATACTGTTATCGCAATTGATGTTAATGGGTATATTTTCTGATAATAGTTCGAGCTTTATATCCGTTAGTACGGCAGCAAGCGGTACCTCAGTGCTTCTGTCGACTTTATCTTTGGACAGGGTTAAAAGTGCATTAATATTTTTATCAATATGCTCGATTTTAGTATGCGCAATTTGTTCTAGCTTAGTGCGCTCTGTTTCGGGTGCTTTAAAATATTGGTCTATGGTTAAGTTTAGGGTGTGAACGGGATTACGAAGTGCATGGGCAATACCGCGACTTAATTCACCAAGCTGCGCTAAGTGTTTTTTCTGTTCTATTTGGTGCTGTACTTTAGCGAATTCGGCCAGTTTGCTGCTCATTGAATTAAACTGTTGTGCACAACGCTTAAGCTCGGTTACCCCTTTTGTAGGAATTTGAATACCGAGTTTATCGTTATCTAACTCATCCATCGCTTGCACTAGCTGATTAATTGGTCGCGTGATTTTGTTGGTAAGCCAAAGCGCCAGTAGCAATGCAAGGGCAGAGGAAATAGCAATACTCCAAAGAATTGACTGCGTAAAGCGTTCAAAACTCGCACTGTCGGTAAGGTACTCGGTACTAATTTGACGATGTACTTGCATATTGTCTAAGTCGTCTACCGCCATAAACACCGCTTCAATCTGCTCAGCATTTTGACTAATAATTTCAATACTGCGTTCGTTATCTTTATCAATTACCACATGGCGTTTTACAAGCGTGGTACTGTTTTCGTGCGCGTTTGAGGTTGCATCAGCATCGCTATCGGATTCTGCAGTGATATGAAATTCAAATTTCATATCACTGTTATCCCCACTTTTTGGGGCAATTTCAATTAGCTTTTTACGAACCTTATCTTTGGTCGAGGCCAATATTTTTTCTGTTAATACTTCACTTTTACTTAAGATTTCACTTTCGATTTGCTGCTTAAAATACATAGTCAGTGCCGTTTGAATTAATGCGACGCTGGCAAACAACACAATTAAAGTGATAATTAACAGTTTTCTAATACTCAAAGACGGCTTCCTTTTTTATCGAATGTAAATAACACGTGGTCACATCTTAATTCAAACTTTGTACCAGATTATCAGCTAATGCCTAAATTAAGAATAACTATACAACACATTGAAAGTTATATAGTTACTACTCAAATGTAATTAAGCATTTAAAAAAGAGTTCACTGTTTTTGTACTGTAATTCCTGATATCAGGATATGCGACCCGCATATAGGTAAAATCAATTTCCTTAAAATGTTCAAAAAATAGCAAAAATTATTTTAAATCAGGTAATTATGCTTTTGGCATGAAAATTCCTTAGAAACAAACAGAGTTAACAACAAAACCAATTAAATAAGGAATTTATTATGTTACTTAAAAAAACACGTTTTTTACCATTAGCGGCATTAGCACTTGCATGTACTACAGCGATGGCGGGTGATACAGAGAAAAAAGTAAACGTTATTGAATACAAAACTGATATTGAACTGATAAGTGATGGGGCAACAACGCCTATTAAGATACAGTTCGATGGCAAGCCGAGTGAGCAGCAAATTGAAGATGCAGTTGCGGGTTTACCACCTGAAAAGCAAGAAAAGGTGCGTGAGTTACTAAGTAACCTTGAGGTTGAAAATGATGAAGGATTGAAGGTGTTTGCATTTAAAAGTGGCGAGGGCGATATTGAAAAGCATATCGAAATACACACCGACGAAGCTTGGTCGTCACAAAGCGGTAGCAATGTATTTGTTTTGAGTGACGGTGAAAAACAGGCTCAAGTATTTAAGTTCAAATTTGAAGGCGATGAATCGGATGGGCCTTTTCATGCGTTAAAACACCTTTTGAACACGGCCGATTTAACGCCGACGCAAATTGTTGAGTTGCAAAATATACTAAGTCAAAAATAACAAAATATACATCAAGCGAAGCCAAGCGGTTAAAACCATGCTTGGCTTTATTACTTGCGTCCACTTTTCTATAAGTTATTGAATATTTTTGTTTTATTTAACCTAAACTCGGGTTGTTTAGTGCGTCCACTACGTTTAATGCGGGTCAACTCATCTCACGCTTTTTTCGTATATTAATACTACATTGTAGAATTAATTGGACGGGGTAAATTATTTATTCTACATTGTGATAAAAATATTCTATCTAAATGCCAATGAAAGAGAAATTTCTAGGTGAGTTTGAACAAATGGTGATGCTTGCCATTTTAAAACTCAATGACAATGCATATGGGGTGTCTATTCGCGACATGCTAATTGAAGCAATTGATCGCGATGTGAGTGTAGGGGCCTTGTATACCACTTTGGAACGCCTTGAAAAAAAAGGTTTGTTAACAAGTTCGCAAGGGGAAGCGATTGCTGAACGAGGTGGTAGAGCAAAGAAGTTTTATGCCGTAACCGGTCAAGGAAAGCAGGCACTTAATCGTGCTAAAAATGCACTCGAAACCTTATGGCAAGGTGTGCAGTTAAGTAAGTTGGCACGTTATGCATAGTTCATCTCCGCTTAAAAACAAACACGAAATGGTGCTGGCAAATAAACTATTGAGCTGGTGCTTACCTGCGTCAATACGTGAAGCGGTAATTGGCGATTTAGAAGAAACGTATTATTTTAAACAGCAACAAGGCCTTGCGCCGATTGCAATTCAATATTGGTATTGGCAGCAGACGTTTAATCTAGCCTACCGTTTTATGCCAACAACTCAAAGAGGGTTAATCATGTTTATTTTAAGTCTAATTGTGTTTATGTCGATGATGGTATTTGGCATGGTTATGGGTGCGGATGTAACCGCGTTTATTGATGTACCATCAGCAATGTTGGTATTTCCTCCAGCTATCTTTTTTGCTATCGCTGCTACGTCTTGGCAAGAGTTTACCTTTGCATTTGGTTGCGTGGTCAGTGATGAACGAAGCTTTAGTGAGCGAGAACTCGTGCAATCAAAGCGTGTTTTTTCGGTACTGGGAAATTCTGCTTTGTGGTGTGGCGGCATTACGACTTTGATTGGTTGGGTAGCAATGGCATCAAATATTAGTGCACAAGAGTTTAGCAGTGTGGTCGGGCCCGCGTTTGCGGTATCAATTTTGACGTTTTACTACGGCGCTATTGTTAAACTGATTTGTTATGTTGCAGCGCAACGAATTGAATCTAAGTTACTAGACTAAAAAATTTACGCTAGCGTTGATACAAAAAAAGCCCGCATTGCGGGCTTTTTTGTTTTAACTTTGTTCAGGCTAATTGACTTTCTTTCTGCCTGAAAACGCATGAGAGAGTGTCATACCGTCTACTAAATCAAGTTCACCACCAACTGGCACGCCATGGGCAATACGTGATGCACTAATGCTATTTTTAGCACACATATCAGCAATATAATGCGCCGTTGTTTCACCTTCTACCGTTGGATTTGTCGCTAAGATAACTTCTTCAATGGTGCCCGACTTTAATTGTTGTTCAAACACATCCAGACCAAGTTCCATTGGTCCGATACCGTCAAGTGGCGATAAGTGACCCATTAAAACAAAATAGCGGCCTTGAAATTGCCCCGTTTGTTCAATCGCTAGAATATCCGTTGGTGACTCAACGACACATAGCAGACCTGAATCTTGGCGTTTTGTGCTTAAGCAAATATCACATTGGTCGGTTTCGCAAAAAGTTCGGCAAGTTTTACAGTGGCCGACGTTTTCCATTGCAAACGTTAAACTTTGACCTAATTGACGACCGCCATCGCGATCATGCTCTAACAGGTGAAATGCAATACGTTGCGCTGATTTTGGGCCGATGCCAGGCAAGCAGCGCAAGGCTTCAACAAGTTGGCTTACGCCTGATGTTAATTTCATAAGGAGTTTGAGTTTTCCAATTTTGCTATAACATACACTAAGTTACTAAATGAGCCAATTATTCAAAGCTGAGATTACTTGGCTTTGCTAATAACTGTGTATTGCGTGCGATAGGCTCGTAGGTATATTCAATGTGTGGATTACGTAGCCAAAGCTTACCTTTACTAATAAGTAAGGCTCCAAACGACACTATGGTGGCTTCATCTGTAATGGGAAGTGTTACCTCAATGTCGCGCCAGTCTCTTGTTCCACCACTACTTGTATAACGTAAGTTATCAAATGCTAAGGAATTATTGTCTTTGTCTTCGATGCGCATCCAAATACTTGCCATTGACTTTACAAATTGGTGTTTAATTTGTGCGCGAAAGGTGATGCCGGTGACGTTTTCTTGTTTGGCACGGGTTGCATCGAAGTTAAATCGTTTTAGCAGCACACCGAAGTCAGGGGTATCAATTACACTTTCGAGCAATAGGGTGTCGCGATCATTTCGCGCTTGGTATTCACCATCAAGTTCGTCACTGATTTTCCAAGTTGATAGATCAATAGACTGAGGCCCTAGGGTAAATTTACCAAATGGCGTTGTGTTATAACCAACTATATTTAAATATTTTGTGCGTTCTTTGCTTGGGGCATCGTCTTTTGGCCTAACATAACCGAAAGGGGTGCTTATGTCTTTTGCATCATGTGGTGCCTCGTTAATTTCAAATTTATCGAACCACACTTGCCCTGAGCCTTGGAGTACACCTGAGTATGACAATGCCGATATGTCGGACGTAATATCCGCAACTACTGAAAAACGCTGCCACTCAAGGTCGCTTTTAGTGCCAATAAACTTAGCTTCAGCGCGACGAGTAATGCTGTCTTCTTTATCCATTAAATAAAGTCTCAATAAGGCCTCACCGTCTAAATTGCTGGCTTTCACGTAGCCAGATATCTCAATTTTTTTATTTTCAAATGGCGTAGCATCAATAATTTGTTTAATGGTTGCAATACCCTCTTTACTAGGCAATTTGTTAATTAGAAATACGCTCGATTTACCATCAACTTTTTCCTTGTTTGATAGCCCATAGCGGTAATTGTTAAATGGATAAGCAAAAAAATACCAATCGTTGAGCGCTGGCTTTTTTTCCAGCGATAAAATTTGATGACTTGAGAGAAAATCAAAATGATTTAATTGCACATTGCGATTATGGATCGCTGAATAAACGAATGCTGTGCAACAAATTATTAGTATAAAAATCAGAGTACGAATTGCGATTGTCATTGTTGTAATTAACTCAATACAGCGTAGTTGGTGATTGTATCGTTTACGGGGAATATTTAAAACAAGTGTAAATCTAATTGCGCTTAATTTCGGCAACTATTTCGGATTTGAACGTTTGCTCTTGAAATCTAGAAACTCAACCCTATATCAAATGGCAATATAGCAAAAACCTAAGATTTTGACGGAGTTTTCAATGTCTGCCCAAAAAGAAACATTTGGTTTTCAAACCGAAGTAAAGCAACTTTTACAGCTTATGATCCACTCTCTTTATTCAAATAAAGAGATTTTTCTACGTGAACTTGTTTCAAACGCATCCGACGCAGCAGATAAACTGCGCTTTCTCGCACTAGAGAATAACGACCTTTACGAAGGTAATGGCGAGTTACGCGTTCGTATTAGCGCTGACAAAGATGCAAACACCGTAACTATCTCAGATAACGGTATTGGTATGAGTCGCGAAGAAGTGATTAGTTCACTTGGTACTATCGCAAAATCAGGCACGGCTGAATTTTTCCAAAACTTAACGGGCGATCAAGCACGTGATTCACAACTAATTGGTCAATTTGGTGTGGGTTTTTATTCAGCGTTTATCGTTGCTGATAGTGTGACGGTACGTACTCGTAAAGCGGGTGAAGCGCAGGCAACTGAATGGCATTCACAAGGTGAAGGCGAATATACGCTAGCGGATATCGAAAAAGCCGAGCGCGGTACCGAAATTATTCTGCATTTACGTGACGATGAAAAAGAATTTTTAGAGGAGTTCCGTTTACGTTCAATCGTAACTAAATACTCAGATCACGTATCAATTCCAGTGGAAATGTATCAAGCGCCAACGGAAGAGTCAGAAGGTCCTGATGGCGAGAAAATTCCAGCAACGCCAGGTGAGTGGCAAGCAATTAACAAAGCAACAGCACTTTGGACACGTGATAAATCAGAAATTTCTGATGAAGAATACAAAGAATTCTACAAGCACGTTGGTCACGATTGGGAAGAGCCACTAACATGGGCTCACAATAAAGTTGAAGGTAAAACAGAGTACACAAGCCTACTTTATATTCCTAAAAAAGCGCCGTTTGATATGTGGAATCGCGACCGTCAACACGGTTTAAAACTGTATGTGCAACGCGTATTCATTATGGATGATGCTGAACAGTTTATGCCTAACTACTTACGTTTTGTTAAAGGCTTATTAGACTCAAACGACCTTCCACTTAATGTGTCGCGTGAAATTTTACAAGACAACAAAGTGACACAAGCAATTCGTAAAGGCTGTACTTCACGTGTGCTTAAAATGCTTGATCGTATGGGTAAAAACAAACCAGAAGAATACCAAACATTCTGGAATGAGTTTGGCCAAGTGATTAAAGAAGGTCCAGCTGAAGATATGGCAAACAAAGAAGCCATTGCTAAGCTACTTCGCTTTGCGTCGACTGACTCAGATCTTGAGACACAAAATGTATCGCTTGAACAATACATTGCGCGCATGAAAGAAGGCCAAGATAAGATTTATTATGTTGTGGCTGATAGCTTCCAAGCAGCGAAAAGTTCGCCACACCTTGAGATCTTCCGTAAGAAAGGTATTGAAGTGTTACTGCTTTCAGACCGTGTTGATGAATGGATGATGAGTCACCTGACGGAATTTGATGGTAAACAGCTAACATCAATCACCCGTGGTGATTTAGACCTTGGTGATCTTGATGATGAAGAGAGCAAGAAAGAGCAAGAAGCGTCTGAAAAAGAAGTAGAAGGCTTAATTGAGCGAGTTAAAACAGCGCTGGGTGATAAAGTGAAAGAAGTACGCTTTACTCACCGCTTAACTGATTCGCCAGCTTGTGTTGTTGCCGATGAACACGACATGAGCTCGCAGATGCAAAAGCTAATGGAGCAAATTGGCCAACAAGCACCTGAAACTAAGCCAGTGTTTGAGTTAAACCCAGAGCATCAACTTGTTAAGCACTTAAATGATGTGCAAGATGAAGGCAACTTTGCGCAATGGGCTGATGTACTGCTTGACCAAGCATTACTTGCAGAGCGCGGCAGCTTGAAAGACCCAGCAGGCTTTGTATCTCGCTTAAACAAATTAATGTTAGATTTAAGCAAGTAACCAATCTGGTTAAAAGAAAAGGGCGCTTAGCGCCCTTTTTTGTTGTTAGTGGTTAACTAGCCATTTTCTTCGGTCGTTGGCGCTAGCTGCCGCTTTTGCGCTTTGATTACTGTCCACGCTTCGAGCATTACTAAAACACACACGACTAACACAATAATATCTAAGGTAACTAATAACCAATTACCCGCACTGTAGTATTCTTGCAGTTTAAGTATACCGGCGAAAAATGCCATCACTAGAACAAAGAGCATGGGCACTAATGTGTAACGTGCAGGTCGCCCCATCTTTATTAACATCACAGAAATCACTAACAGTGTTAAACTGGCAAGGATTTGGTTAGTTGAGCCGAACAATGGCCAAATGATCATGCCGCCCGAACCAGACGAACCGCCTGCACCAAACGCTAATAATAAACAACACGCAACAGCAATAAGTGTAGCGATGATGCCATTTCTAAATGCGCTGATCTGATATATCTCGCCCCATTCTTGAATAATATAGCGCTGTAAGCGAACACCTGAGTCCATTGTTGTTCCAGCAAACAATACAACCATTACAGCAAGTAAGGTAGACGCAAGTTCAGATGGAATGCCCCAGCCTTGGAAGATTAGGTTTGAGCCACCTTGAATAAATGCGCCAACACTGCCAGCACCGAGATGACTATATACTTCGTGCCACTCCTGAGGGCTCATTGCGAGAGTTACACCACTGACAGCAACAATGGTAATAAGGGCAAGCGAGCCTTCACCAACCGCACCTAAATAACCAACGAATCGTGCATCGGTATCTTTATCTAATTGTTTAGAGCTGGTGCCGCTTGACACAATACCGTGGAAACCAGATACCGCACCACAGGCAATCGTAACGAATAATAGTGGGATAATACTGGGTGTAGACTCTGCAACTTCGCTATTAAAGGCGGGTGCGGTAATGTCAGGCATAAACATAAATACGGCGCCGTAAAGTAACACTAACCCCACCAATAGCTGAACACCATTAATAAAGTCACGGGGTTGTAGTAGCACCCACACAGGTAATAATGACGCGACAGCGGCATATATAAATAGAATGATTATCCAGTTCGCTTTATCACTTAAACCAAACATTTCTTTTGGTAAGGCCAGTGGCATTTCGCTACCTGCATACACGGTTAAGTAAAGCGCGACTACTCCCAACAAACACAAAAACACTAAGTTAAAGTTGTGGCGAATTAACTGACCAATAATTAAGGCAAACACAATCGCAGCCCACGCTGGTAATACTGCTGTTGGTTGGCTAACAAATGAATTGGCAATTACCACGCCAAATACCGCATTAACCATTAACAGCACTAAAAATACCACTATCATAAATAAAGCACGGGTGCGTCTACCGATAACTTCTTCTGATAATGCACCAATTGATTTACCTTTGTGGCGACTACTCGCCCAAAGTGCGCCCATATCGTGAACACCAGCAAAGAAAATAGTCCCGAGTACTACCCAAATAACAGCGGGTACCCAGCCCCAATAAACTGCAATTGCAGGGCCAACAATCGGTGCAGCACCAGCAACAGAGGTAAAGTGGTGACCCCATAGAACCACTTTTTTGGTCGGTACAAAATCAACGCCGTCATTAATTTGATGAGCAGGGGTAATGTACTTGTCATCCATTTGGAAAATGCGACATGCAATAAACTTAGAATAGACAAACCAGCCAAACAGCATGCCGATAATGCCTAGCAATACAATTACGACAGATTGCATAGGTGTTCCTTATAATTGATTATTATTTAAACCAGCTTAAAGCAGCATATTGTAAAAGCAAGTGTTTGGCTTGAGACTTTGGCATAACACGGCGCTATTTATTTCGCTTTGAGTTAAGCTCCTTTTATATCTTTAGCTTAATTGTTGAACAAAGCTCGCCAGCCTCTTAGCAAAAATACACGAAATAATAGCTTTGCAGTTAGTTGGTTAAACAAAGGTTAAACTTTTGGCTAATCACTATTGAGAATCAACTGCCACTGTGAAAGAATTCCCCCAATTAAAAAACATCTTGAGGAAAAGTCATGCGCATTATTCTTTTAGGAGCGCCAGGTGCAGGTAAAGGTACGCAAGCACAATTTTTAATGGATAAGTACGGTATCCCACAAATTTCGACAGGCGATATGTTACGCGCTGCGATTAAAGAGGGCACGCCACTTGGTCTTGAAGCTAAAAAAGTAATGGACGCAGGCCAGCTTGTTTCTGACGAAATTATTATTGGCCTAGTAAAAGAGCGTGTTGCTAAAGCTGACTGTGAAAACGGTTTCCTATTAGATGGTTTCCCACGCACAATTCCTCAAGCAGATGCAATGAAAGAAAACGGCATTACAGTTGATCACTGTATTGAGTTTGACGTTGCAGATGAAATCATTGTTGAACGTATGGGCGGCCGTCGTGTGCACCCAGGTTCTGGTCGTGTTTATCACGTTGTTTACAACCCACCGAAAACAGAAGGTAAAGACGACGTAACAGGCGAAGACTTAATTATTCGTGATGACGACGTAGAAGAAACAGTACGTAAGCGTTTAGCAATTTACCACGAACAAACTAAGCCGTTAGTAGATTACTACCGTGCTGAAGCAGACGCAGGTAACACGCAGTACCACAAATTAGATGGTACACAAGCAGTTGAAGCAGTAAGTGCACAACTTGCAGATTTACTGGGCTAATACCCAATAAATAAAAAAACCGCCATCTCGGCGGTTTTTTTATATCTGAACGTTAATTATAACTTCTTAAGAGCTGACTCTACTGAGACATAATCAGGTTCTTTCGCTAAATTAGTCACTAACTGCTTGTAAACAATCTTGTGGTCTTTATCTAAGATGATTACGCTGCGCGCTAATAACCCCATATCTTGGATTAGCAAGCCATAGTTTTGGGCAAACTCACGCCATACCGCATCTGATAAAGTATGCATTTGGGTAATGTTTTCGGCCTTACAAAAGCGGCTTTGTGCAAATGGTAAATCCATACTGATAGTAAGCATCACCACGTCACTGTAACTCGCTGCAAACTTATCATTGAAGTGTTTTGTTTGTAAGCTACACACGCCAGTGTCTAGGCTTGGCACTGTGCTAATAAGTACTGCCTTTCCTTCAAAGTCGCTTAAAGAAACTGGTGCAAATTTATTGTTTGCAGCTTTGAAATCAGGCGCTTGTTGTCCTAGCTCAACCGCATTACCACGCAATGTAAGCATTTTACTGTTGGCTGAAATTTTACCAGAATCAGTTTGATTTAGAGGTAATTGATATTGCGCTGCCGCTAGGTTTAAAGACAAAAGAGATGCACTAATTAAACTCGTTAACGTCATTAAATTTTTTAACATAATAAAAACACAGTTTCTGCTATAAGTAATTGCTAATTTAGCACACGTGTAAGACACTGATAAAGTGATAATAAGACTTATCTGTTAGCGGCTTTAAGCGATCAGTTCAACGCGTTACAATTTGATTAAATTGGTAACTTTGTGAACGAAACTTTTGTAATTTGTTACAATTTTTAGCACAATAGTCGTAGATTTCATGCAGTGCTAGTTAAAACCTACTTCCTGCTCTAAACTTATAAAGACAAAAAATAAGAGTGATAGTATGGCAACCCCAGTTTTAATATGTGATGACTCTCGTTTGGCGCGGCGACAGCTCGCTCGTTCGCTACCAGATGATTGGGACATACAAATTGAATACGCTGAAAATGGTCTTCATTGTTTAGAGCAAATAAAAGCGATTCAACCTGAAATTCTGTTCCTCGATCTTAATATGCCACAAATGGACGGCTACGAAGTGCTGCAAGCAATTAAAGCAGAGAATTTGCATGTGCTGGTGGTGGTGGTGTCTGGTGATATTCAGCCAACAGCCCATGAACGAGTGATGGCACTGGGGGCAATTGATTTTATAACGAAGCCGTGTGATGGCGCTAAGCTAGAAGAGATTATTGAAAAGCATGGCATTAAAGATAAAGCCATGCGCGAACGATTACAGCACTCTCTTGGCGAGCAACTCGATCCTGAACTTCGAGATATTTATCAAGAGATCACTAACGTAGCGATGGGGCAAGCGGGTAACTTATTAGCACGTTTGCTTAATGTCTTTGTTGAACTACCTATTCCCAACGTTAACGTATTGGAAGTCAATGAGCTTTCAATGGCGCTGCAATCAATTGATACCAATGCATCCACATCTGGAGTATGTCAGGGCTTTATAGGCGGTGGCGTATCGGGTGAAGCATTATTGCTACTCAATGATTCAAGTTTTGTTGAAATCGCATCTTTAATGAATTACGAAGGTGAATTGAATCAAAAAGTGGAACTAGAGCTGTTAATGGATGTGGGGAATATTCTCATTGGCGCAGTATTAACGGGACTTGCTAAGCAGCTTGATATGCACTTTTCACAAGGGCACCCTGTGGTAATGGGGCAGCATTGTAACGTAGCCGATTTAGTCAGTACTAACCAAGAACGTTGGCAGCGTACGTTAGCAATTGAGATCAGTTACAGCATTGAAAATCACAACGTAAACTGTGATCTAATGCTG
This sequence comes from Pseudoalteromonas sp. MMG024, assembly GCF_021654175.1. Lineage (NCBI taxonomy): Bacteria > Pseudomonadati > Pseudomonadota > Gammaproteobacteria > Alteromonadales > Pseudoalteromonadaceae > Pseudoalteromonas > Pseudoalteromonas sp. MMG024. The sequence continues at coordinate 145,484 of NZ_JAKFZO010000004.1, read as the reverse complement.
TTATTTACTGAAGACTCATTAAAAACACTCAAGTTTAAAACACAATACTTATTAGAAGACTAACACTATGAGCGTAGACTTTGAACTCAATGAAATTCACTGGATGATGGATATGTTTAACACCATAGACGTCGGTTTGGTGGTGTTAGACAGAAAATACAATATTTGTGTTTGGAATGGCTTTATGGAAGCTCATTCTGGTTTGTTACCCAGTGCAGTGAAAGGTAAAGACGTATTTGATGCTTTCCCAGGCATCGATGAAACATGGTTTCGTTCAAAAGCCGAATCGGTATTTGTGTTAAAAACCCGTTCTTTCACCATTTGGGAACAGCATCCGTATATTTTTAAGTTTAAAAATTACCGACCAATCACTGGTAAAGCGGACTACATGTACCAAAATGGCACTCTTATTCCGCTGACGAACACCACAGGCGAAGTCTCTCACTTGTGCGTGATTATTTACGATGTGACTGATGAGGCGGTTAATAAACTTGAGCTTGAACAAGCGAACGCAAAACTAGAAGAATTAAGCCGAGTTGATAGGTTAACAAACCTTTATAACCGTGGATTTTGGGAAGAAAGCTTTTCAAAAGAATTTAAGCGTCAGCAACGCAGTCAGGCAAAAAGCTGCTTGTTAATGTTCGATATCGATCACTTTAAAAAGATTAATGATTTATTTGGTCACCAAGGTGGCGATGCGGCGCTGTGTTTTGTGTCACAAACGTTGAAAAAAGTACTGCGCGAATCGGATGTAGCAGGGCGTTATGGCGGTGAAGAATTTGCTGTAACGTTAGTTGACACCGACTTAGGTGGCGCTAAAGTATTTGCTGAACGCTTGCGTAAAACCATAGAAGATGCGGTGATCCATTACGAAGAGTCGGAAATTACGCTTACTATAAGTATAGGTATTGCGCAGTTTGATGGTAAATATACAAAATACGAACAGTGGATTGAAGACGCCGATAAAGCACTATATCGTTCAAAAGAAGCAGGGCGAAACACCATTAATGTGGCGTAATTCTCCTGGCTTAGCGTTAGCAAGTTAACATACTTACTAACGCTATTAGCTTACTTACTCAGCTAAAATACCCCAACCGTCGCCGTAGCCATTAAGTGGATTAGCAACTGATTCTAGGTAGTTCTCTAAATCTGTAATAAGCTGATGGTCCGGTACCATTTCAACACTCACTAACACTTCAAATACCCCTGTATCAGGGCACTTTTGTTGCTTGGTAATAGGTGCAAGATCGTCCTCGCTAATAACTTTGGCAAACTTATCTGCATCACTGACTTTTTCAAAAAGAATAAAGAAGTCGAGTGTATGTGTTTTGGTTAAATCGACACCTTCTTGGTGCATCTCGGCCAAAATTTGCCCATTGTCGTCTGTTGGAAAATCCATCAAGGTACTCACGTAATAATTTATAGCGCTAAGTTTACTGCGTGCGTGAAACGGGGTAAATATGTAATCGTGAATGTTTTTGTTTATTCGCACATTTTGGCAGGTTAGAATAGGTACGGTTGATTTTTGACGTTCTATTTTTGTGCTCGTTGAGCGTGTTTCTATCGGGAAGTTTGATGTTTCGCCTTGTAATTTACGTGAGCTTCAATAACTAAAGGCTGATACGCGTTTAAAGAATCAATCGCCTCCGAATTCATGATTAAAATTAATTGAGTATAAATTGTTCCGCAGCATTATTATTTTTACAGTGTTATGTTTGTTCTCTTGCTCAGTATTGGCATCGCCAATTGTTTCGAGCATTACTGTAAAAACAGACAACGACGGGCTAAAACGCAACGTCGAGTTATATTTAAATGAACTCAAACAACAGTCATTTTCTCCAAGCATCATTAAAAAAGCTAAAACGCTTACGCAAAATGCGTTAAAACCGTTTGGTTTTTACTTACCAACCATTGACGTTAAAGCGGAAGATGACGGCGGGCAAGTACGCCTCGTTGTTAATGTCGATGCAAAAACGGTGACACAAATTAGCCAGCTCGATATTCAGATTTTCGGTGACGCTGCAAAGCAAAAAGAAATTAACGAACAGATTGCAAAACTTAACTTGGCGGTTGGTCAGGCGCTAAATCATAGCGCGTATGAAAAAGCAAAAAGCCAGATCAGCTCAGTGCTTTTCGAATATGGTTATTTTGACACAAAGTGGTTAAAGCACACCATTGAAGTACGCCGTGGTACTTACAGCGCGGTTATTCGTTTACATGTGGATTCGGGAATTCGCTATAAATTTGGCCCTGTTGTGCTAGACAAAGAAATAAAAGCGTACGAGTTGGTGCACCGTTTAAATCCAATGGTTGTTGGCAATCCATATGATAACAACACGGTAACTGATTTTAATATTCAACTGTCAAATATGCCTTACTTTAAAAGTGTGCGTGTTTATCCCGATATTATTAATCGTGAAAATGGTGAGATCTCGGTTATCGTACAACTGCTGCATAAACCTGAGAACAGTTTCGAGGTCGGTGGTGGTGTAAGCACTGACGATAACGGTTTAAAGTTACGGTTTAAATGGACTAAACCATGGATCAGCGAAAATGGCCATTACCTTGAAACCAACATTGAAGCCAGTCAAGTAGACCCACAAGCACGTATTAGCTATACCATTCCGGTGAACGATCCGAATAATGATGTTTGGCGTTTTGGCGCGGGTTATATTTATGACGATAATAAACTATCCCGAAAAGCAACGGTGCAAGCACAACGACAATGGCTTACAGAGAGTAATTGGATCCGTACCGCGTTTTTAAAGTATGAAATCGAAAATTACGAAATAGCCGGCACCCATTATCACAGCAATATGGTACTACCGGGCATTAGTTACGCAAGAAAACGTACTTTAGGTGGAACTACACCATATTGGGGTGAGCAGTTGTTAATTTCTACCGAATTTGCCAGTGAAAGCCTCGCATCCGATACAGACTTAGTAAAAGTGCAGCTATTAGGTCAACGCCTTACCACCTTTGCTGAGCGTCATATGCTATTTGGCCGCATTAATATAGGCGCCATAATCACTGACGATATTAATGATGTGCCAATTTCGATGCGCTTTTTTGCTGGTGGTGATAAAAGTATTCGCGGTTATCGTTATGAGTCGGTGGCACCAAAAATTAATGACCAAGTTGTTGGAGGGCAGTACTTAGCGACTACCAGTGCCGAATATAACTATCGCTTTTTACCGAATTGGCGGGCCGCGTTATTTATTGACGCCGGTACTGCAACCAACGATTTCGAAGATAAAATTCAGGTAGGTACAGGCCTTGGTTTGCGATGGTTAACGCCAATTGGCCCGGTAAGAATTGATTATGCCTTTGCTGTTACTGATGACACGCGTACAGGTCGCTTTAGTATTACCATAGGGCCAGAAATATGAGTGAAACGGTAACTAAAATCACACTAACGAAAACGGTTTTACGGGTGTTTCGTAATCTATTTTGGTCTTTGTTAGTACTGCTTATTGGCTTAGTCGCGCTGGTATTCAGTGGTGTTGGTAATCAACTGATAGTTTATGGTGCAAACAAACTAGTACCTAATCTTTCTATTTCCATGAAAGACGATCCTTTGTTACGTGGCGGTCAGTTTAACGTTAATTATAAAAATGAGCAGTTAGCGCTTACGTTAGTTAATGCGCAGCTTGATGTGCGTTTTTATAGTTGTGCAGCGATATGTGTAAAGCAGTTTAATGCGCAATCTGTTGCGGTTGAGTTAGCAGCAAATAAAAATACCCAAGAGCCTGATACGCAATCGCCACTTGGCAAAATAGAGTTGCCAGTGTCGTTAGCGATAAAAACATTTTCAATAAAATCATTTCGTTTTACCCAAGGCGAGTTGGCGCTTGATGTCACAGAGTTTTTTACCCAACTAAATGCGCAAAAGAGTGAGCTGACCGTTGAGCGCTTAGCAGTAAATAAGATTAAGTTAGCGTTGCCTGCACAAAATAAAGAAACCAGTGCTACAAAATCAACATCGCCAATAACGATGCCAAAAATATCGCCACTGCATTTTGACACCCCACTTGATTGGCAAATAAACGCGCTACGTGTATCGCAATTTGAGCTAGTACAAGCAGACGTGTCGCAAGTGATCCGCAATTTATCGTTGCAGGCAAAGCAGCAAGCAAGTGATTTAAATGTTATTCACTTAAGCCTTTATTATCAGGACATCAGTGCGGCACTGAAAGGCGCGTTATCACTAGCAAACCATAACCCAATAAGCTTAAACGCAACCGTTAAACATCCAAAGCACGCACTAGAGGCGAATCTTGAAGGTGATTTAAGTGCATTAACAATAAGCAGTGAATTAACGGGTTTATACAGTGCATCACTTAATGGCAGCGCATCGTTGATGAGTGAGCAATTACCGTTTGAAATGAGTGTATTATCAAAGCATTTAGAGCTAGTACAAGACGATAAAACAATCGCCGTGGATGATACAAGCGTTAGTGCAAAAGGCGATTTAACCGCTTTTGATTATAGTTTGAACACAAAGCTAAGTGTTACAGATATGCCAAAGCTTGCGATTGATGGTCAGGGCAAAGGTAATTTCTCCGAACTCAATATTGAACGCTTGGACATCGAAAGTGAAAAAAGCACATTAACACTCGCAGGCAAAGTAAATTGGCAGCAAGGCGTTGATGCCTCTATCTCAGTATTATCTGAGAATATTAGTACTGAGGAATTTTTGCCTTCGGTTGCTTCTAATTTAGCGCTAAAAGGTGATTTGGCGGTGCGCGCAAGTGGCAACGAGTGGCAACTCGATATTCCGGAATTTGCCGTTGCTGGTCAAATTAACAATGCGCCTATCGATGCGATTGTTGCGATGAACGTTGATGATAACCTAAAAGCGTCAATATCTCAGTTACAGATTACCAGTGACAAAAATCAATTAACGTTACATGGCGAAATAACAAAAGAGTGGGATATTTCAGGTAACCTGAATTTAGTAAACCCCGATACGCTTGACCCAAGGTTGTCAGGACACGGAAACGCTGAGTTTAAAATTAGCGGCGAACTTGAAAAACCAAAAGCGCGCTGGCAAGCAAACTTAAAACAGTTGGCATTTGAAGAGTACCGAATTGATGCGCTAAGTAGTGAAGGCCATGTTGATGTTGCAAAAAATTATTTAAGTAAGATTGCATTTGATGCCAAAGGGATCTCACTTGATGATCAGCCAATTCATGCGGTTTCCGTTTCGATAGAAGGCGATTTAAAGAAACATTTGGCTAAGCTATCGTTAGAATCTGAAACAGTAAATGCAAAATCACAAATTAATGGTGGTTTAATCAACAACCAATATGCTGGTAGCTTAAATAAGCTGTCGCTTAAAAATCAAAAAATTAATTTAACCAATCAGCAAGCGATAGATTTCAGTTATCACTTAAACTCTGGCCAAGTTAATGTTAGCGAACATTGCTGGCAAGGTACCAATACAGCGTTTTGTTTAAAACCATTAACGGCATCGGCCGAGCAAGGTGAATTATCGTTAGCATTAACGCACTTTGATCTTTCTGTATTAACGTTAGCGCTTCCTAAAACCATAACGCCTACAGGCCAATTAGTCGGCCATTTAGATGCACGCTGGCAAAATGGCAAATTATTGAGTTTAAATAGTGAGCTCAAATCCAGCGATGTTAATTTTGCAATCAACGAAAGCTTTATTAAAACGCAAGTGCCAATCGAACAGTTTTATTTGAACGCTAAGGCAGATCAAAAAAATGTAACGCTAGACGCAAACTTAGCATCGTCCGTGCTCGGCAACATTATTAGTGATATCGATATTACAGATGTGACCGGAAAACGTACGTTAACAGGCAAAATACAATTACAAGCGCTCGACTTTAGTAATTTAACCGGCTTTAGCCAGCAAATTGATAAGTTCGATGGTGAACTTAATGCCGATGTTACGTTATCAGGCAGCGCGTTTTCACCACAAGTAAACGGAAAACTCGCTCTGCAAGGGCTCGCGTTTCTCGCGCCATGGACACCATTGAGCATTGAACAAGGCAATATGGCTATAAACTTTAATGATCACAGTGCTAATCTCAACGGCGAATTATTTGATAGCAATAAAGGCAGTTTAGCGCTTGATGGCCAAGCAAATTGGCAAGGCGAACTGAGTGCGAGCGCTAATATTAAAGGCAATGGTTTTAAAATCGCCCTTGAGCCTAATTTGTGGTTTGCAATATCGCCAAATATTAATATGACCTATGAACAACAGTTCGCCAATATCTCAGGGCAAGTGCGTGTTGTTGATGGCCGCATTAAAGTAAAAGAATTACCTGAAGGTGCTGTAAGCGTTTCCGATGATGAAGTTATTGTTGATACTGCTAAACAAACAAAGAAACCGTTACCAATTCGCTACGGCATCGACCTTTCAGTTGTCATTGATGACAATGTGCGTATTGATTCATTTGGTTTACGTTCAAAGTTAAAGGGCGATGTGCTGTTTAAACAAGTAGGCGATACGCCTCTGATTGCAACGGGTGAGGTGGCATTATTAGAAGGTTATTATCGCGGGTTAGGGCAGGAGCTACAAATCGAAAAAGGGCAAATCGCCTTTAATGGTGCGGTTGATAAACCACTACTAAATGTGAGAGCAATTCGTAACCCCGACCTTACTGAAGACGGTGTTATTGCCGGCATAAAACTCACAGGTGGTGTTGAACAGCCGCGCCTTGAAGTATTTTCAGATCCCAAGATGGACCAAGCCATGGCACTGTCTTATTTATTGTCAGGGCGTCCGCTCAGCGATTCTAATTCATCGAGTGATGGCATGTTAACCCAGCTTTTATTATCACGAGGTCTTGCGCGTGGTGAGGGCAGTATTACAAAAATCGGTGAAGCAATCGGTATTGAAGATGTGTCGTTATCATCTCGCGGCAGTGGTGAAGAAACTAAAGTAGAGATTTCAGGTTATGTCGCGCCTGACATTCAAGTGCGATACAGTATTGGCATATTTGATTCGATGAGCGAAGTTGCAGTACGTTATCAATTACTACCAAAATTGTATATTGAAGCGATTAGTGGCCTAAATGATTCGCTCGATATTTTATATAAATTTGATTGGGACTAATAATGATAAGAAAAACCCTTATATCGCTGGTTGTAGGCGCGTTGGCTGTTACCAGCACAGCAAGCCAAAGCAATGATAAGCCATTATCACCTGCCAAAGTGATAGCACAATCAAGCCAAAATGAATGGCGTGCGCTCGATTTAGAAAACACGTTAATACTATCGCTCAACACTGGCGATGTCGTAATTGAGCTCAACCCGTTGCTAGCCCCTAATCACGTTGCTAACTTTAAAAAGTTAGTACGAGAAGGGTTTTATAAAGACTTAAATATTTATCGTTTTGTCGAGAGCTTTGTTGCGCAAGGTGGTGATATTTCAGAAAAGAAACAGCCGAAAACAGCGAGCAAATCCATCGCCGCGGAATTTATAAAAACAACACAAAAACCAATCGCGATTCAGCTAGTGGATACACAAGATGGTTATGCTGATAAAACCGGCTTTTTAAATGGTTTTGCTGTGGCGCAAAATGCGGCGAGCACCCAAACATGGCAAACCCACTGTATTGGCAATTTTGCAATGGCAAGAGGCAACGAGCTTGATAGTGGTGGTACAGAGTTTTACGTGATTTTGGGCAATCACCGTTATTTAGATTTAAATATCACATCGTTTGGACGCGTTGTAACGGGTATTGAGCATATTCAACGACTAGATAGAAAACCAAAAACAACGATTGAAGATGTCAGCTTTAATCCAATTCGCAATTTTGTTGTGGCAGCAGATTTAAGCGATTCGCCAGCACATAATATTGAAGTGATGAAAACCAACAGTGATAGTTTTAAGCTGTATATTGAATCACGACGCAATCGCCCGGAACCTTGGTTTCACCACCGAGCTAATTACATCGATGTCTGTGGCTTAAATGTGCCTAAGCGCGCAAAAACCACAGAAAAATAACGATAGTTTAAGTAACCGCTTATTGGCGGTTACTTTTTAACTTAAATTGCGTTGTCGCAAAATCGGTAGAGCGATATGGGTTAATATCTAAACCACCACGACGCGTATAGCGTGCAAATACTTCAAGCTGCGTCATCGAAAACTTATTCTGAATATCGCAAAACAAGCGCTCGACACATTGTTCGTGAAATTCGTTATGATTTCTAAATGAAATAAGGTACTTGAGTAAACTCTCATGGCATATTTTTTTGCCTGTATAGCGGATCACCACTGATGCCCAATCTGGCTGTGATGTGATCAAGCAGTTAGATTTTAATAAATGGCTATACAGTGTCTCAGTCACAATCTCATTGCTCGCATCGGCTTTTAGTAGCTCGGTATTGAGATCGTATTCACTTACTTCAATATCTAAATCATCTAAGTACGTGCCAGTAAACGGGGTTGGCATTAAGCAATCGAAATCGTCGGCATTGAAAAGTTTTACAACCACATCGCAATTTGCTGCTTTAGATAAATCGCTTGTTAGAATTTGCTGAACCTGTGTCATAGAATCAAACTTAGTTTGGTTAAAGCTATTTAAATACAATTTAAATGATTTTGATTCAATAATATGGCTGCTGGTGACTGGGAAAATAAACTCAGCAACAGCAACGACAGGCTTACCTTTTTGATTTAACCAAGAAAGCTCATAGCCTGTCCATGTATCTTCGCCTTTAAATGGCAATGCACTTTCATCGATATTTAAATCGTCGCGATTAAGTTTTCGTGCAATGGGAAACAGTAACGATGCATCGTAACTGTCTTTATATTCGGTTTGTTGTCCGAGTAATGCACCTTTTAATTCAGGCGCGTCTTGGTAATGTGACATAATCAGATTAGAATCGGTAAAATAATTAACTATTGTAACGAATAAATTGGGCAAAGGCAGTATGTCAATTAGCGAAAACTTACAACGCGTGTACACGGAAATTACGCAATTAGCACAGCAAAAAACAGGGCAGGCACCGCGCGTGTTTCACGATAGCGATTGGCCAAGTCCATGTGAAATACCAAATAGTGTCGAAAATGATTCGGTTGCTTGGCAGCAAGTGGCGCAAAACGGTAATATGCAGGCGTTAGAAAAAGCCCTTGAAACACAATTTCCAGCAGCACTTCAGGCCTATTTTGGCAGCTTTTACAGCGATAATTTATTTACCAGCTATCAAGAGCATAATCTTTGTTTGTTGCAAGCTTGGAGCGAACAAGACTTTGATCGCTTACAGCAAAATATAACCGGCCATGTGCTGATGAAGCGTCGGTTAAAACAGGCTGATACGGTGTTTTTTGCAACTTGTGAAGAAGATGATTTGTTACTTGTAATGAAATTAGAGGATGCAAGTATCTGGCTTGAATACCTAGGCAAAGAACCACATCATAAATTAGCAGACTCCATGGAAGCATTTTTGGCTGACTGCAAGGGTCTCTACTACACGCAATAACGTGTAATATCCAGGTGATTATTTGTGTGGTCGTGCTTGCGAGCCAAAGCACCATCACGTACGTTGAAAAATTGAAGTAGTAGCAACAGTCAAACTTCTCGTTCTGTTGCAGCATCGTTTTTGTCGAAGAAAAAAAGCGATAATTAATGTAATTGCAATAAGGCGCGCTTTGCGCCTTATTGCTGTATTGAAATTACTGAAAGTCCCATGAAATATTGGATACCAGCTCACAGGTATCACAGCGAAAATCGAACAAGCCAAACCATGGTTCTTCTAAGCGCCAATCACCGTTACATTTTGGGCATTTACGCGACAACTCTTGTTCTTTTGATAACCCGCCCACTCGGTATAAATAGTAATACACAGGCTTTTTCGTAAGGAAGCGAATGCGCTTTGATAAATCCATACCGCGTCTAAAAAGGTCACTATCAATATCGGCTAGTTCTTTAATTGCTGCAAATTCGCAGCGTGTTGCACCATTGATTTGAATTTGGTCGCAAGCTTGCCAATCTTCTTGCCACTTTAATAGAGCTTTAAAGTCACCATTGGCAACAGCAGGCACTTTATAGAGTGGTACAGGCATAAAGTCGTCACCGCAGTAAAGCGGGCTACAGGTATGCAAATAGGTAGTATATAAAATATAGCTTGATGGCGATGAACAAGCGTCAGACCCATTAGAATGAATATCTTGCCCAATTACTTTTACTTTCGGCTGTAATAGGCCTGCCTCATTGAGTTTCTCTAAGCTAAATTTTACAAATGGACTGTGATTTAATGGATGCAGTGCGTCTTCTTCTGGGCACATAACACGGGTAATAAAAAAGCCATCTTTTAGTGTTGTTGGAAATTCTTCCCCGATAATTTGGCCATTAAAGCGCAGTGCATTAACTAAACGCACTATGGCTTTTTCAGCAGCATCGAGAGTGGTGTCTTGATAGCAATCAAAGGTAAGGTCGACAATGTACATAGGATTATTTATTTTCTAGCATGGATAATAATTTATCGAGCTTAGCTTCGATACGATCGAGTTGCGTTTGCGACGCACCTGAGATTTGTTCTGGTTGCTTCACTTGTTGTTGTGTTTGACGTTCAAAATCACTTGGGTTTTGTTTATAACGAGCAAGCACATCAATAATGATAGGCATTGGCACCGGTTGAGGTAAATTAGCTTTTACGAGTGCAACATTGGGTTGCTTGTTGGCAGCTAACAGCTTACTGATAGTTGCGATGACGATATCTTGCATAAATTTGCCCTTTTAAAACCATTGGGCAATTTTACTGTAATCTAACGGAGCAGGCTATCGAGTTGATCGATAATTTCACACCAATCAGCATCTTGCTCGATTGATTCTTTAATAAAGCTCGCTTGGCTTTGGCTCCAAAATGGCGCATCGGCAAGTATTAGGCTTGGTGAAATTTTATGGGTAGCGATAAATTGTTCAATCGCTTCATCTGTTGAATCGAGCCCAAGTTGTGAAAACAGATCATTCATTGCATGTGAACCTGATTCCATAATATTGCTCCTATGTTTGCTAAAGAAGGTTGTTTTAACGCTATAACTATAGAATAGCTCAAATAATGTGCTAACTTGAAGTGTGAACAATAATAATAAAGGAAGATATTATGGCCGATGAAACATTAGCAACTCCAACGTTAGACACAGAATTAAAAGCAAGCTATTTAACCGCAGAAGACTGCAAAATCGCAGCAAGTGTATTGTATCAAGCGTATCACGATGATGAGTTATTTCAGCAAATCTTGGGATACGATAAAGCAAATAAAGGTGCATACGAAAAAAAACTCCGCTTATTAATACGTGAAGAGCTAGCCAGCTTTTGGCAAAGCCATCAGCACATTATCGGCGTATTTGCAGGTGACAATTTGCTCGCAGTTAGCTGTGTGCAAAAAGCCAATGATGCTTTAGCTGCGGACAGAGTATGGCACTGGCGCTTAAAATTAATGCTCAACACCGGGGTATTATCTACCAATCAGCTTATCGAAAAAGAAAAAGCAATCCACCAAGCCGTCGCAAGCTTCTCTAACTGCTGCTTTATTAGCTTATTTGCAGTCGATCCTCATGTGCAACACCAAGGTATTGGCCGCTATTTATTAAGGGCAATTGATGATGTTGTTAAATCTGATGGGGTGCACGCAAGTGCGGCGTTTATTACACGGGAACGTTTTCACGATTTATTTATAAGTGAAGGATACCAAGGTGAAACAGACCTTACATTTACTAAAGTGTCAGGAAAACTGTTTGTTAAGCAAAAGGGCTAGGTCGCTTTCTGACAAATAGTGTGTAGGAAATATCTCACAATGATGTGAGTTTGTGATGCTTTAAGTGCTGTAAATAGCACTTATTTTCATTTAACTCTATGTAATACAAGAAAAATTATAATATGTATAAAAGATTAATAAATTTAGAATCAATTTACCTCATTACATTAGTCACAAATTCTCACTATTATTAATATCAACAAGGAAGCAAACATACAGGAAGTATGTTTTATGCCAAGGAATGGAATTTAGGCATAGATACAGGGCGTATCAAGGGAACAAAGGACAAGGATGCAGGGATGGCGGTGCACTAAATGAGTTAGTGTTTTGCAAAGATGCAAAAGGGATAAACGCAGGAGCGTTTAAAGGATGGTTTAGGAAAAACCAAAATACAGGGAAAGGCTAGGAGCAAAGAGGACACCTCAGGATGAGGGTAGGAATTGGGACAAGGATAGCTAGGGAAGCATGGATTGGTTTCCTTCAATGGATGAGAAATGGATGTGCGAAAGCATAAATGGTGATGGATAACCAAAGAAAAATGGATGTTTTTTCGAATTTGAGGCGCGGCATTATGTTGCGCCTTAGCTTTTTCTGACGTACTAAAAAATTAGTTTATTTTATGTGGCGGCACATCAACACTAATTACTTTGTCATTTTCTAAATTAACGACACCATTATAACTGTCCTCGCCATTACTCGAAAACTCCCAAACAAAAGTTGATTTAAGCCCTGGTTTTCCATTTTTTAAGATACCAATACGTTTTTTGGTACACGCAATGCTAAGAAACTGTACATTCAGTTTTTCGCTATGGCGATTGGCATATTCTCTTGCACTTTCAGCAGCTTGTCGGTCAAGCCAAAATAAGTAGATCACTGTAGCAACAGCCAGAATAAGCCAAATTGACGCCATATCATTACCTTATAATTATTGTTGAAATAGTTTTCCAATTGCACGCGAAAGGGCTTCGCTTCTATTTTGCATTCGGATCATTGCTAACATATGAGGGCGCAAACTTGGAATTGCAACAAGATCAGCAAATATGCCAGCAAAAACATCTTGGTCGTGCTCTGATGCGAGGTAATCCATAAGAGCGACAACATGATCTTCGAGCACATGCCAGCAGCGCCCTGTGAGCGTTAACACGATATCAAGGTTAAGCAAGGTTGGTGTCGTTACTAATATTGCGACAGCACGTTCTAAAATACCCGTGGCAGAAGTATTAGACATCATGCGTAAGTAGTTAATGATATTTTCACTGTTTTGTTGTTTAACAGCGTTTTCAAACTGAACGTACAACGCTTCAGTTAAAGCAACCGAAATTGCACTGTGTTCAAGGGTTGAAGCCAATGAATTAACAACGGGCTGTGGTAACTGATCTAATGCTTTTATTAAGTTGTCTTGATTGGTATCCGTTAAGCGCATTGCAAAATCAGCTATGCCTTGCAAGCCAAGTTGCTGCCATTCATTAAAACCAAGCTTACCGCTAAAATAAAGTTCTACATGTTCATAGTAGGCTGATGCGCTTTGTTTTAGTTCTTTTTTAATTATGGCATTAAACGCCGCAAGTTTATTTGCGTTTGGTGTAAACACATACGGGTTATTATCGAGCTGGCTTTGCGCTTCATCATTACCCGTAAGTTGATTTCCAAGTGCCTCGAGTACCATTGATGCAAAATGATTGCGGCTTGCTTGAACCAGTTTACTTTGTTCGTCGAGCGGCATTTTCAAAAACCAAATGTAGGGCGTTTCTGTCTCGTGGCTATTCCAAAATTGAATCGCTAAAAACGCATGTTGTTGCAATGGAAATGGATAGGGGATGTGATTATTTTCTATTTGCGAAAATGTTTGCTTATCAATTTTTTGAATGCGGCGACCCATGTCAAAAACGCGCCATGTGGTGCCTGCATTATCAAGAAGTTCGCCAAGGCTTGAGATAGTGTGTTGCATTAATAATTATCCATTCGAGCATTTTGCTCATTATACAATGAAAAGCAGCGAAGTTTTGATAAAATACGTGAATAGCTAAGTAATATAAAACCGATATGATCATTCAACTGCTCGACGAATTAAGTGACACGTTAAAAGTACATCAGCTGTGGTCAAACACACCACCAAATACTGCAGCATTCGCATCTACTGCGCCATTTTGTTATGACACAATGCGCTTTGAACAATGGTTACAATTTGTATTTATTATCAAAATGAAGCAACTCGTTGCCGCAAATCAACCGCTGCCAAAAGGTGCTAATATCACGCCGATGGCAGAGCAAATGTTAGGCGATTATCCAAAAGTGATTGATGTGATTAAAAAAATAGATAAGGCGCTTAATTAATGTTTGGTGAATTACCGATTTTATATCGTGACGAACACTTCATTGCGATTGATAAACCGTCTGGTTTATTGGTGCATCGCTCTTTTTTAGATAAACGCGAAACTCATTTTGCGATGCAGATGTTACGCGACCAAATTGATCAACATGTGTTTCCGCTTCATAGGTTAGACAGGCCTACATCTGGCGTGTTGTTATTTGGTTTAAGTAGTGATGTTGCACGTACTGCAAGTTCACTCTTTTCAGAGCATAAGATCAGTAAGCGTTACTTAGCGTTAACACGCGGGTTTGCGCCAGAATCATTGCATGTGGATCATGCACTCAAATATAAACACGACAAGATTGCCGATAAATTTGCCGATAAAGAAAAACCAGCGCAAAAAGCACAAACCGACTTTAAGTGTTTGCACCAAACTGTGATCAACAAGCCACTTGGTAAGTTTCCAACGGTGCGTTATTCGCTGGTAGAGTGTTTACCAAAAACCGGCCGTAAGCACCAAATTAGACGCCATTTAAACCATATTAATCACCCCATTTTGAATGATGCAAATTACGGTGATAACAAGCAGAATCATTTTTTCCAGCAAGAATTTGGCTTAAATCGCTTGATGTTATTTGCTAAAGAACTCACTTTTGAGCATCCATTTAGTAAGCAGACTATTCATATTGAGGCCTCGATAGGCGAGCCGGAACTTGAATTATTTAAGCGTTTAGGCTGGCCAGATAAAGAACAAGATTATCGGTTGCTAAAATAACATCTGTTTGCCTAAACTGTTTTAGTGCCAGCTTTATTAATTTGAGATTAAGTTAACGACCTTATTTGCAAGGCTAAAGATGTGAGGTGTTACACATTAATGAAGTTGGTTTAGGGAACTAACGCTAGGAGAGAAAATGGCAAATATTAAGTGTTTCATTGGTACCGTATACGGGGGGGCAGAAGCCCTTGCCGAACAACTAGAGTCAATTGCACAGTCAAAAGGTCATGGATTTGAACTCTATAACCCAGGCAGTATCACTGACTTCGTTTCAAGTGATGTGATTTTGGTAGTTACTTCAACAACCGGGCAGGGGGATATTCCTTTTGAACTTGAATCTTTGTATTTGGCCCTTAAGTCAGAGTTTCCGCTAATTTCTAATAAGCCATTTGCTGTGATTGCAATGGGAGACAGTAGTTATGGGCAAACTTACTGTGGCGCTGGTAGAAAATTTAGAGAGTTACTCATTGAGTTGCAAGGAAATGAAGTGATAGATCTGTTAAAGGTCGATGCGAGCGAACACTTTGATCCTTTGCCTGTGGCGGCGCCTTGGTTTAACTCATTGCTTGAGACATTAGATAAGTAATTGTTAGTGAAAGATTTAAAAAAAGCGGCATATTTGCCGCTTTTTTTATTCTTTATCTTCAAAGGCTGCTTTTTCTTCAGCAAGCTCTTCTTTTAGCTTTCTAATTTTAAGCCCTAACTCTTGACCACGATAGCGAGCATAGTATGTACAACCAATAAACATACAACTGGCAAAAAGCAGTTCAAGCAAAACAAAAATCATTTCATTTTGTGCTACCCACAAGGACGTAAAACCATGCAAAAAGTAGATAATGACAATAAAGTTAGCCCAAGCGTAAGTGTAAGGTTTATCTTGAATAATGCCTTTGAGCGGTAGTAATAAAGGCACAATGTAAAGGCCAATAACGAAACCTGTGCTGTAACCTTCACGTGGTGATAACCCGAGTAACCATGTTGGCATTAAAATTAATAACCCAATGTAACCGAATAGGGCAATTTTTTGGTAGCGCTTTGTAATTGCTTGTTTCTCTATTTTACTCATTGTAATTGCTTAATTAGTTTAGCGAGTCGATTGCCGACACTTTGGCAAATGGCGATTTCGTCCTGACTTAAATTACTTGAATTTGTAAGCCCAGATACATGGCTTGCACCGTACGGAGTACCGCCAGTTTGTGTAGCAGACAACGCTGGTACATCGTAGGGTACGCCGCATAACAGCATACCGTGATGCAATAGAGGCAATGCCATTGACAGTAATGTTGATTCATTACCGCCATGTTGACTGCTTGATGACGTAAATACAGCAGCGGGCTTATCAATCAGTTGACCGGCTAGCCATAAATCACTGGTGGTTTCCCAAAACTGTTTAGCTGGTGAGGCCATCATGCCAAACCGTGTTGGACTACCAAAGGCGAGGCCCGCGCAATTTTTTAAATCGTCAATGGTCACAACTAGGTCGTCAGAATCATCACTGAAACAGCGAATTTTTACGTCGATGCAAGAGTGTTGTGCTGCATCGCTTATCTCGTACGCCATATTTTTTACTGAATCGGTACGAGAGTGATACAGCACTAATAAATAAGACATTAGATAATTGCAAGCACGCTTTCAGGTGGACGGCCAATTGCTGCTTTACCATTATTGATAACGATTGGGCGCTCAATTAATTTAGGGTTCGCAACCATTGCATCAATTAACGCGTCTTCGCTTGTTTCATCTTTTAGATTAAGCTCTTTGTAGATTGTTTCTTTAGTGCGCATTAATTGACGCGCAGAGTCAAAGTTCAATAGGGATAAAAGTTGTTTAATATCTTGCGCGCTTGGTACGTCTTTTAAATATTCAACAATCTCAGGAGAAACAGCATTTTCTTCAAGTAATGCAAGAGTTTCACGCGACTTTGAACAGCGTGGATTGTGAAAAATTTTAACAGTCATAGGATTCTCAAATCTATTTTTTGCGTGATTGTAATGTGCTTACAGATGAAATTAAAGTTTCGCGAGCTCTTTTTGCATCAGACGATATTCTTTTAATCGCGCTTTTAAGCGTTGCTGCTTAATTTCATCTTCCGTATCCACATGATTTAATGCTTTTTGTACCTCGTTAGAAGCTTGTGCATAGGCGCCGTAATCAGTGTAAATACTGGCTTTTAGTTCATGGTAAGACGCTTTATCATCTTGCTCTTTGTAAGTTTGCGCTAGCAGTTCTTTACCTAATACATGTTCTGGCTTTTCGAGTAAAAAGTACTTAAGTAATTGGTGTGCCAAATCGAGTTTGCCTGCTGTGATAGCCGCATTGGCATAATTGAGCGTGACCACCTGATTATTAGGTTGGCGTTGGTACTCTTTTTTTAGCATGGTGAGTGCTTCGTCGTATTTTTTCTGACCGAGCAATAAATCGGTTTTTGAATCAAGAATAAATAAGCTGCCCGGTACTTTTTTCTCTAAATTAGTGAGAAGGTCGTTTGCTTCATCATATTTTTCTTGGTCTATCAGTGTTAAGGCAAGGCCGTACTCTGCTGCTGTGGTAAGTGCAAAACGATTAATGCGCAAATGTTTACGAAATTCTTGTTCTGCTTTCGCGCTTTCTTGCCCGTAGCGTGCAATTACGCGTGCTTTTGCTAACGAGAAATCTAACGACGAATCGATAAAGCGTTCAGGGTATTGCAGTGCGCGCATACGCACATCTGAAACACGAGAATCGGGTAATGGGTGAGTCAGTAAAAATGCCGGTGGTTTTGGCATATGACGCATTTGATCGGCAAGTTTTGCTAAAAATTCGCTTGATTCTCTCGGATCAAATCCGGCGCTATTTAGTGTTTGCATGCCAACGCGGTCTGCTTCTTGCTCTGCGCCTCGGCTGTGTGTTAACTGACTTAGTTGCGCTTGTGTTTGGCTTGCAGCCAAAATAGCCATACCTGCGTCGGGGGCAATCATGGTTGTTAAAATGCCGGCTATCATCCCTGCAATGGTGAGTCCTTGATTGTCTTTTGCTTGTTGTAAACGTCGTGCTAAGTGACGTTGTGTTACGTGAGCGATTTCGTGTCCAAGTACTGACGCCAGTTGGCTTTCGTTATCGGCGTTCATAATTAGGCCCGTGTGCACGCCAACATGACCGCCGTAGAAGGCGAACGCATTTATATCTTTGCTATTAATCCAGAAAAACTCAAACGGGAAGCGAATGTCATCAGCATGGGCAACAAGACGATTACCAATATTGGTCAGGTATTCATCTAGTGCAGGGTCTTGCATTACACGCGAGGTGCCACGCACTTGCATCATCATAACATCGCCGATAGCGCGTTCTTTTTCGATTGATAATACTTGTACTGCTGAGGTGCCGAGGTCGGGTAACTTAAAATTGCTTTGTGCCACAACAGGAAGCGAAAGTGCGAAACAAAAGCACGTTAGCTTTTTTAAAAGGCTGGGTTTTGGCATGTTATTCCTTTTTTTGTAGCATTTCATTTGCCATTAAATGAGCGAGAGCAAGTTCGTCCTGACAAGCGTCGGCTGAGCGTTCTGCTTTTTGGTAGTATTCTTTAATTGACACTCCCGAGACTTTTGTAATGTTTAGCTCGCTCTTTAAAAATTCAATGGTTTTATGCACTATTTTATGTGAATGCAGAATTAACGCTTTGTCTGCTTCATCACCACGCTGAAAATAAAACTGGATGTACTTATGGAGCTGATTAATTCGCAGCACATTGCGCATTGCATGGGGATCCCATACTTTAAATTCCATCAATTTATTTTCTTTTACGTACTGGTCGATTTCTTTGTCTTTGGCATAAGGAAAGGCAAAAAGTTCAAAGCCACGTTCAGTGAATACTTGGTAGAGGGCAAGTCTTGGTGGGTTATCGCATTGAATTTCACCATTTTCGAGTTCTTCGCCACCAAGGAGTGCTAAGTTCCAGTTGCGTTTGTCGGTAATACGTTTAATCGCGTTATCAAAGCCATGACTGAATACACCTTCAGCTTCACCAACAGAAGCCGCCACCAAATGATAAAAAGGTGGGAGTTCACCCCAATTTAACTGTTTTTTAAACCAGTTAATGTCTTTTAACGTGGGGTTTTTCGGTAGTTCGCTTTTTTTATTTTGTTTTGTCATAAACAGAAAGCTAATATGATCAAATTCGGCTTGTATACTGTGAATTTAGCATAATCATCAAAAACATGCTTGCGCTTTGTAAATTACTGAGTGGTAACTGCTTTATCAAGCTGTTTCACGGTGCGTTTTGTGGTAACGTTTATTGCGAAAGAGACATGTTTTTTATTCTGTATGAAAGATTTAACAGGGCTTAAATGTCCTCAATTATTTGTTCAATTTAAATATCTATTAAAACAAAACAATACGGCCAATTATGTGGCGTTTAAGTTTGCTCAAGATGCACAGCTCAACGATGTATTTCGCTATCTTGACAACCAACAGCGAGCCTATACATGGCAATCTAATGTATTAACTGTAACTAACCCCATTGAGGAAGCGAATTAGTGTTACATATTTTTAAACAGTGGTACTCGCGTAAGTTTTCAGATCCAAATTCAATTACATTATTAATGCTGACGGTGGGTTTAGCTGCAGCATTTTATTTTTTTGGTACGTATATTATTCCGGTCATGGTGGCATTAGTTATTGCGTATCTATTGGATTGGCCGGTACAAAAACTAATGCATACGGGCGTGTCTCGCGTTATTTCTAGCACTTTGGTGATGTTGATATTCAGTGGTGTAGTTGTATCTATTGTGGTTGGTATTATACCAGTGCTATGGCACCAATTATCAAATTTTGTGCAAGATTTACCTTCCATGTTAGAGCAGGGGAAAGGCTACTTAATGACGCTTCCGAGTAGTTATCCTGAATTGGTTAACCCTGAGCAAGTTAAATCAATATTATCGTCTGTGGAAGGGCACGCGGTGACGGTTGGTCAAACGGTGCTATCTACATCCCTTAATTCATTGAAAGATGTGGTTGCTTGGTTAGTTTATTTGATTCTTGTGCCTCTCTTAGTGTTTTTTATGCTGAAAGATAAACATTTGCTACTTGCGGGCTTTGAAAAGTTTATTCCAAAAGAGAGAAAGTTAATAAGTCAGGTTTGGCAGGAAATGAACCAGCAAATTATGAATTATATACGCGGCAAAATTTTTGAAATTTTAATTGTTGGTTCAACCACGTTTATTACTTTTACAATATTAGACTTACGCTATGCCGCGTTACTTGGCACGTTAGTTGGTTTCTCGGTGCTTATTCCGTTTGTAGGTGCGGCGTTGGTAACAATCCCCGTAGCACTCGTGGCGTTATTTCAATTTGGTGTGGGCAGTGAGTTTTGGTATGTGATCATTGCTTATGGTGTTATTCAGGCGTTAGATGGAAATTTATTGGTGCCATTGCTGTTTTCAGAGGCGGTAGACTTACACCCGGTTTACATCATTGTTGCGGTATTGTTTTTTGGTGGTTTGTGGGGTTTTTGGGGCGTTTTCTTTGCAATTCCGTTAGCGTCGCTCGTGAGAGCCTTACTAAATGCGTGGTCAATGTCGAACCAACACGAGACAACAAAAGCTTAAAGGCAAAAAAATAGCGCAGATTACTGCGCTATTTTTTTATGTGTTTTGCAATTTATACTTTAGGCTGTGCGTCAATCGATTGGCCATTTACACCAATTGAATCATCCGACATTAAGTACAGGTATGTTGGCATTAAATCGGCTGGTGTTTTTAACTTGTCTTTATCTTCACCAGGGAACGCAATGGCACGCATTGCTGTGCGTGTTGCACCTGGGTTGATGCAGTTGATACGAATATTCGTTTTGCCAACTTCCTTAGACCAAGTTTGCATCATGCCTTCTGTGGCAAACTTCGAAATTGCGTAAGCACCCCAGAATTCTCGACCTTCGCGGCCAACACCACTTGATGTAAATATTATTGATGCGTTATCGGATTTTCTTAACAGTGGGAATAGCGACTTAGTTAACACAGCTTGTGCGGTAACGTTCACTTTCATAATATTTTCAAATGTTGATACGCAGAAATGCTCCAGTGGGCCTAATGAACCAATGATAGATGCGTTATTTAATAAACCGTCAAGGCGACCAAATTCATTTTCAATTGTGGCTGCTAAATCACGATAGTGTTGTTTTGTTGCGCCTTTCATATCGAGCGGTACAATTGCAGGTTGGGGCGCGCCTAATGCGATAATTTCATCGTATACGGCTTCAAGTTTTGCAACTGTTTTACCTAATAAAATTACCGTTGCGCCGTGTTTTGCAAATTCAATTGCGGCAACTTTACCGATGCCATCACCGGCACCCGTTACGAGAATGACTTTGTTGTTAAGCGCGTCATTACTTGCTTGATAATCATGCATATTAGTTTAGGTGTTCAAAATTTTTCGACATCATACCATAGTCAAGTAAAATAGTTTTGTGATTTATTTAAATTTAGGTGGAGAAATTGCTTTGTTTAAGTTAACTTTAACTGGTCTAATGTCTTAATAATAACCACCGACAAATTAATTTTTGATGTTTAATATCAAATACACACAATAAAAAAGATCGGGTTTGGAGCAATAAAATGAAAAAAGTGCTACTCACAATGGCGATTGCTACAGCGTTATACGGCTGTGGTGAGAGCTTAGAAGATGTTAAAAATGAGTCAGAAGTAATCGCGCCTGCAAGGACTGCAGCTACTGTCGCATTTGATCCGTCAAACGGCGTCGTGTCAGTGCCAAATGATTTACTGTTTTTAGGAACAACTGATGGCACACTAAATATGCCAGGCGAAGCCGCCGAAGAAATTAATTATGCTGACCCACAAACGGCTTTAGGCGCCCTTGATGGT
Organism: Pseudoalteromonas sp. MMG024; assembly: GCF_021654175.1. Taxonomy (NCBI): domain Bacteria; kingdom Pseudomonadati; phylum Pseudomonadota; class Gammaproteobacteria; order Alteromonadales; family Pseudoalteromonadaceae; genus Pseudoalteromonas; species Pseudoalteromonas sp. MMG024. Next base: position 123,809 of record NZ_JAKFZO010000004.1, on the reverse strand, counting down.
TGGTCAACGCAATCACCTTATCAAATTGCATTAGATGTACCTGCAGGTTTAGTACTGGATACTAGCACTGTTAATGGTGATTCAGTGCGTTTGTTTGAAGTTGTAATGGGCGCAAGCATTACTGACACAGAATGTGCGCAAGTACAAGCGGGTTTAGCATGTAAGTACGTTAAAGAGCTAACATTTGGTGTTGATTTTGTTGCACAAGCTAGCGGCAACAATATCGCGATTGTTCCGCTTAAACCATTTAATCAAGGCTCTGCATATATTAACGTTGTGACAAAAGCACTACGTGATACGAGCGGTGAGTCATTTGAACCTTCAGAAACTTACGGTTTAGTTAAACTCGACATTGAATCATTACCACTGGTAACTGATGAACAAAAAGCGCTACAAGGCGTAATTAATAGCTATGAAAATATCGTTACTCAATCAGGTTCTTTGACCAAAGACGATATTATCTATACTGGCGCAATGAGCATTCAATCAGCTGGTTCGGTAATGAGTATGGTTAAAAATATGTATGCAATGAGTGCCGCTACAAAACAAAACATGCCACAACTTATGATGGGGCCATCTACTGGTATGACTGTAGGTGACGTATTGTTCCGCTCTCAAGGCGCGCAGCCGCCTTCGCCAGTTTTTGATCAAATCAAGTATGAGCGTGGTTCGGTTGTATTACCACACTACTTAAGAAAACCGCAGGGCACAGATGATTCTGCGTTAAACGACACATACTGGAAAGCGTTATGTGATGGCGCGGCAACGCTTGCTGGTTTCGTAGCAAATGGCGGCTATATTCCGGAACAACCTGCAGAAGGTAAAGACACAATTTGCTTTAACGCATCGAACGGAAAACTGCGTGACCGAGGTATAGATGAGCAGCGCCACTTAACTAAATATAATCCACTTCCGTATCCTCAAACACCGGCAAATGTTCCAGTTCAAGTTACAACGCCAGCAGATGACTTAACGGTGATTAATGCTGTGAGAAATCAGCTTGGCATGAATGAATACGGAGAGCTAGAAAAACCAGCAACAGGTTGGCCGGTTGTTATGTTACAACACGGTATTACTAGTACAAAAGAAAGTATGCTAGCTATTACGGCTGCGCTTACATTACAAGGTTTTGTAACGGTAGCAATTGACCACCCATTACACGGTGAGCGTGGTATCGACGCTAATGATGACGGCACAGTTGATTTTCTTGCTTCGGGTGATGACGGTAATGTGCTTCATTACATGAATTTGTCGTCAAGCTTAGTGGCGCGTGATAATTTACGTCAATCAATGGCTGATTTACTTGGCTTACGCTTATCACTAGCGGCGACAAACCTACAAGGAATCAATCCGACAGACGTAAGCTTTGTTGGTCACTCTCTTGGTGCTGTGGTTGCGCCAGGTTTCTTAGCTGCTGCAAATGAGTCAGTTGCACCTCTAGTCGGCCCAGAAGATGCGGCTCTTATCGACCCGCTATTCAAGGTAAACACAGCAGCACTTGCAAGTGGTAGCGGTGGTTTAGCTGGCTTTTTACTTGAATCAAACGCGTTTGGTAATGTAATTAAAGGTTCAGTATTAGCGGAAGCGGGTACAGCTGAATCAGCTGAATTTATTGCATTTAAGGAATCAGATGAGGGGAAGGCTGCATGTGCCGCCTATGAGAGCTCAGACAGTGAACTTACTGGTTGTGCGTTTGTTGCTTATACAACTATGCTTGCACAGGCTGAAGAAACAGCAAAATTAGCGAATATCTCAGGTACGATTAGTCAATTTGCTTTTGCTATTCAAACCGCAGTTGATGCAGCTGACTCTAATTCTTTAGCAAGTAAAGTTGCTTCACAGGGCACAGCTATCTATCAGAACGTAGTAATTGGTGACGGTGCGGGTAACCCAGCAGACACGGTTATTCCACCATATTCAACAATTAACCCGGTATCGGGCACTGTGCCATCAGGCATGCTAATGGGCCTTACGCCGGTAGCGACGTCACAAATGACTGAAACGCCCAATAGTTACCTAGTTAAGTTTACCAAAGGTCACCATGGCTCAGTACTAACGCCTGCGCCTGCGTATGGTGTTACGGCAGCGGATGCTGCAGCTGCCAATACTGAAATGCAAAGCCAGATTGCGTCGTTCTTAGCGAGCAGAGGCTTAATGCTACAAGTTACAAATACCACTGTTGTAACTGAATAATATTAAACACAATATTAAGCCGCACTCGTTAGTGCGGCTTTTTTTTTGCCTCGATTTTATTTAGAGTACGCAAAATATTAATTACGGAGTTGAAGTTTGGAATTTTTATACGAATACGGATTATTTCTCGCAAAAACAGTCACATTTGTAATAGCGTTTGCCATTATTGTTGTATTGATTGTGGGAGCTTCAAGTAAACCTAAAGCAAGTAAAGGTGAATTAGCGATCGAAAGCTTAAGCGAAAAGTTAGATCAACAAAAGAAAGCGCTATTAAGCGTAACGCTAGATAAAAATGCTTTTAAAGATTTTGAGAAAAGCGAAAAAAAAGCATCTAAAGAGACTGCTAACGAAAGCGTAAACAAAGTGTTTGTATTGTCTTTTAAGGGGGGCGTTGATGCGAAGGAAGTCGAATCATTACGCAATGAAGTGACGGCGATTATTCAGGTAGCAAAGCCAAGCGATAAGGTCGTCCTTAAGCTTGAAAGCGGTGGTGGCGTAGTGCATGGTTATGGGCTGGCAGCATCGCAATTAGCACGCCTTAAACAGGCAAAACTTGAACTTATTGTGAGTGTAGACAAAATTGCAGCAAGTGGCGGTTATATGATGGCCTGCGTATCAGATAAATTTGTATGTGCGCCGTTTGCTATGGTTGGCAGTATAGGTGTTATTGCGCAGCTACCAAATTTCAATAAATTACTAAAGAAAAATCACGTAGAGTTCGAGCAAATCACTGCCGGTGAGTTTAAACGCACGTTAACAATGTTCGGTGAAAATAATGACATTGGCCGTGAAAAATTTAAGCAAGAACTAGAGCAAATTCACGTATTGTTTCGCGAACATGTTCAATCAGCTAGGCCAAACCTAAATGTAGAAAAAGTTGCGACTGGTGAAACTTGGTTTGGTACCGATGCACACAAATTAGGATTAGTTGATGAGATCCAGACAAGTGACGATTTATTACTAGCGTTAAATGAGCAATTCGAGTTGCTTGAGATAACCTATAAAACCAAAAAAGGCTTATCAGATAAACTCGGGTTAGGCGTGACAGGAGTTATCGATAACGTAATCGCCAAATTATTATCAAAAAGCAAAGAGCTTTATCATTAATAATTAAGCTCTTGCAACAAAAAAGCCGCGATTTTTTTAGCGGCTTTTTAATAAACGCTAAGTGTTAGCGTATATTTTCAAACTCTTTACCGGCATCACTATCGTTAAATACCGCATCATCAAATTCGCCTTCAGACTTAGCAACGATACACGTAACCATACAATCTCCTGTTACGTTAACAGCGGTGCGAGTCATATCTAACAGGCGATCTACACCGATAATAATGGCGATACCTTCAACGGGTAAGCCTACTTGGTTAAGAACCATTGCTAGCATAATCAATCCAACACCTGGTACGCCCGCAGTGCCAACAGAGGCAAGTGTTGCAGTTAAGATAACCATTAAGTAATCGGTAAAGCTTAAATCAACAGTAAATACCTGTGCGATAAATACAGTGGCAACACCTTGCATAATTGCGGTGCCGTCCATGTTAATGGTTGCACCTAAGGGTACAGTGAAAGAAGCAACTTTGTTATCGGCACCTAGCTTTTTAGTGGCTGTTTCTAGCGTCACTGGCATGGTTGCGCTAGAGCTTGAAGTACTAAACGCAAAAATAGATAACTCTTTTACTTTATTTAGGAATGTTTGTGGGTTTAACCCTGTAAATGTTTTAAGTAGTACTGGGTATACAATTAATGCATGAATAAATAGCGTAAGTAAAACAGTGCCGAAGTAAAAAATAAGCTTAACGATTAAGTCGCCCTCTATATAGCTAAATAGCTTCGCCATTAAAAAGAACACACCGTATGGTGCAATATTCATTAAAATAGTTACTAGCTTTAAAATAATTGTATTTAGATCTTCAAACACTGCCGTTAAGCGTTTTCCCGCGTCACCGCTAAGTGCCATTGCAATACCAAATAATAGTGCAAACACAATTACTTGTAGCATATTTCCGCTAGACATTGCGTTAATTGGGTTGGTTGGGAACATGTTAATAATAACATCAACAAGAGTCGGGGCTTGCTTCGCATCAAACGTAGATGAACTTGGCATATTAATGCCTTCACCGGGATTGATTACAAGCGCTAGCGTCATTGCAATAGTTATCGCAATGGCAGTCGTAAGAAGGTACAAACCAATTGACTTGCCACCTAAACGACCTAATTTTTTAGGATCGCTTAAGCTACACGTACCACACACAAGCGAGATAAATACTAAAGGTACGACTAGCATCTTTAAACTATTAACAAATATTTGACCGCCAATATGGAAAATACCGTCAACAAAAAAGCCTTTAAACGAAAACGTAAACTCACCCGCAGTTAGAGTGAAATCACCTGATTCGCCCATTAGCGCTTTGAACAAAAAGCCGCTGATAATACCTAAAACCATACCGATGAGGATCTTGCCTGTTAACCCCAAACCTTTAGGTTGTGAAATAGTGGATGTCATAATTTAGTATGTATATTTATTGTGATTTTCTGCATAGCCTACCAGTGAACATAAAAATTTAAAGGAAATACGGTAAGTTTTTTTAAAAGCGCGGTGTTTTTTTAAGAACAACGAAATAAGTTCGAGCTTTTTGTGGGTATTTTATTTGTAACGAGAGGAAAAAGTCTGGATTTTCTTATTATCTTCAACCTGCGGATGTTCAATAATAAGATGATTCAATGTTTAGTAGATAATATTTAATCAAAATGGTGGTTTTTAGTGCGAAGTTAATCAAATTATTATGTATTTTAAAAAATATGCTTGTCAGGCTGGCACTTTGTCGATATACCTTTAATAATAGCGCCCTAAATGGGTTAACAAATTAAATCGCACTGCGTAAGTAAAAATAGGCAAATATGGGTAAGTCGTTAGTTATTGTTGAGTCACCAGCCAAGGCGAAAACAATCAATAAATATTTGGGCAAGGATTTCGTCGTAAAATCCAGTGTTGGCCACATTCGTGATCTGCCAACATCTGGTAAAGCGAACAAAGCCGCTACTAAATCGCCAGCTGAAGTACGCAAAATGTCACCAGAAGAAAAGGCTAAGTATCGTAAAGAAAAAGATTATGCGAATTTAGTTGCGCGTATGGGTATTGACCCTAATAAAGGCTGGCAACCACATTATGAAGTGCTTCCTGGTAAAGAAAAGGTTGTTGCTGAATTACAAAAACTCGCAAAAGACGCTGACTACGTTTATCTAGCAACCGATTTGGATAGAGAAGGGGAAGCAATTGCATGGCACCTTGAGCAGGTCATTGGTGGCGATGAGTCAAAGTATAAACGCGTTGTATTTAATGAAATCACTAAAAACGCGATTCAGAATGCCTTTGCTGAACCAGGTCAATTAAATACCGACATGGTTAACGCGCAGCAAGCGCGTCGTTTTCTCGATCGTGTTGTTGGCTTTATGGTGTCCCCGTTACTTTGGGCGAAAGTAGCACGCGGTTTGTCAGCAGGTCGAGTGCAATCGGTAGCAGTACGTTTATTAGTTGAACGTGAACGTGAAATTAAAGCGTTCATTCCGGAAGAATTTTGGGATATTCACGCAGAGCTGAAATCTCATGAAGATCAAATTCGTTTTGCGGTAGCAAAATATTTAGGCAAGGCGTTTGAACCAAAGAATAAATCAGATGCAGACGAAGCCGTTGCCAAATTAAAAGCAGCAGAATACAAGGTTGCAGCAACCGAACAAAAACCAAGCAAGAGCAAACCATCAGCGCCATTTATTACCTCAACAATGCAGCAGGCAGCGAGTACGCGCTTAGGCTACGGCGTTAAAAAGACCATGATGCTCGCTCAGAGGCTCTATGAGGCTGGTTTTATTACGTATATGCGTACTGACTCTACAAATTTGTCAAATGACGCTGTAGAGGCTTGTAGAGGCTATATCGAAAATGAGTTTGGTGATAAATATTTACCTGCATCGCCAATTCGTTATTCGTCAAAAGATGGTGCGCAAGAGGCGCACGAAGCAATTCGTCCATCTAATGTTGCTATTTTGTCGGGCCATTTAGACGGTGTAGAGGCTGACGCGAAAAAACTGTACGAGCTGATTTGGCGTCAGTTTGTGGCATGCCAAATGACACCAGCAGAGTATGACTTAACAACAATTACCCTTGCGGCTAATGACTATGAATTAAAAGCTAAGGGTCGAGTACTTAAGTTTGATGGTTGGACACGTGTTCAGCCGTCAGTTAAAAAGAAAAACCAAGAAGAACAAGCATTGCCTGAGGTTAAAACGGGTGATGTATTAAAACTTGTTGAACTCGATCCTAAACAACACTTTACCAAGCCTCCTGCACGTTTTAGTGAAGCGAGCTTGGTACGTGAGCTTGAAAAACGTGGTATTGGTCGTCCATCTACGTATGCATCAATCATCTCTACGATTCAAGATCGTGGTTACGTGCGTGTAGAGAATCGCCGCTTCTTTGCTGAAAAAATGGGTGAAATTGTTAATGAACGCTTAGTTGAAAGCTTTAGCGATTTAATGAATTTCGACTTCACTGCGAAAATGGAAGAGCGTTTAGATGATATCGCTGAAGGCGAGCGTGAGTGGACTCACGTTCTTGATAAGTTCTACCAAGAGTTCTCAGCAAACTTAGATAAAGCCAGTTCCGATGAAAATGACGGCGGCATGCGCACCAACCAAGTGGTTGAAATCGATTTGTCGTGTCCTACGTGTAGTCGCAATATGGGCATTCGCACCGCCTCAACAGGTGTTTTCTTAGGGTGTACTGGTTACGCATTACCACCTAAAGAACGTTGTACGCAAACGATGAATTTGGTACCAGGTGAAGAAGCGGTAGCCGCAGATGTGGAAGACGAAGAAACAGAAGTGCTTCGTCAGATGAAACGCTGCCCTAAATGCGAAACGGCAATGGATTCTTACCTCATTGACGAGACGCGAAAATTGCATGTGTGTGGTAATAACCCAGACTGTGATGGCTATTTAATTGAAAGCGGTAGCTTTAAAATTAAAGGGTACGACGGCCCTGTTATCGAATGCGACAAGTGTCAGTCTGAAATGCAATTAAAGTCGGGTCGTTTTGGCAAATACTTTGGTTGTACTAACGAAGAATGTAAAAATACCCGTAAACTGCTTAAAAATGGTGAAGCAGCGCCTCCGAAAGAAGATCCGGTTCACTTACCTGAGTTACCGTGTGAAAAGTCGGAAGCATACTTTGTGCTACGTGACGGCGCATCAGGTATCTTTATGGCTGCGTCAACGTTCCCGAAATCACGTGAAACACGAGCGCCTAAAGTGTCTGAGTTAAAACGTTTTCGCGATCGTATTTCACCTAAGTTTTATTACTTAGCAGACGCGCCAGAGAAAGATCCAGATGGTAATGACGCGATTATCCGCTATAGCCGCAAAGCTAAATCACAATATGTAATGTCTGAAGTTGAGGGTAAAGCAACAGGTTGGACAGCACAATTCGTTGATGGCAAGTGGGTAGAAGAATCAAAGGCGAAAGCAAAACCAAAATCTAAAGCGAAAGCCAAAAACTAACTCGTAAATTAAAAAAACGCAGCCAATAGGCTGCGTTTTTTATATCTAGTATCTTTAGGGTTTTTAGTTACATATTTGGCTTAACGCTAAAGTTGCTTTGCACTCATTGTTAGGCTGACGCCAGTGTTGCACATCCGATTGCGCCGTACAGCCGGCATCTTCAATTAGTAAGGTATTGTTATCACAAAGCAGTAAGGCTGCGTTGTTTTTGTCAATAATAACGTGAAGCTGGTATTGGTTAAACGGTGCTAACCGATTGGCATCATTATTAATTGCATCTTGGAGCAACAGCTGTCCTTCAGTGTAATGTGTTTCGCTAAACTTCAATGTGCCGTCTAGTGCTGCTGCAATATCTTTTAATTGTGACGCTAGGTCCGCCATTCTTTCAGCCTCATACTCATTTGGTTTGTTGGCACAGGCTATGCAAAAGAGTATACCCATAATTACAATAAGGTGTTTCATCTTAGTGCTCCCATGCAGTAAACTTATTCGTTTCGTCTTTCCCAGTATCTAAATTCCAATTACAAATAGCGTCGTAAGGCATATCTTCAAACACACTGTTGGCGACAACACTAATATAGTGTTTGATATTTTCAATCGCTAAATCAAACACATCATTGTAATGCATTTTGCCCTGAGGTGTTTCAAGTTGAGTAATGAAATCTAAATCGACTTCTTCAAACATTGGATAGGTTAGACCATGGTCTACACCCACGTGTCGTGCCCAAGGAAAAAGCCGGTGGCTCTCCTCAGCATTATTAACTACGAACTGAAACCCTGAATGCCACGCATCAAAATCAGGTGCTACATTTTTTGTATATTCAGGGTGAGTTTGCTCTAAACAAAAACGCCAAATTTGCTTTATATCGTCATCCAATTCGTTATCTGCATTAGTGCACGAGCCAATATTAAGCTCGACCCGATCAGCATAGCCAATTTCGCCAAGGTTAAGCCGTTGCCAAATAAAGGCATCTTGGTTCATTTCACATACTCTATGTGCTTTTTGGTTTTGCTCGTAAGGCCCCACCTTTAATTCAACGACAGGGTGAATAGTAATGTCTGCGGCAACGTGAGCCATATAGCCACACAGCCAAGCAAATGACTTTTCTTGCGCGCTTCCTTCCAAAGTTTTGCAATAGGCAATAGCGGCTTTAATGATGTCTCCTGTGCGCTCGTAATGCATAAGATCAGCCCATTTATTTTGTAGCTTTTTATCTCTCTCAACCACTAAATAAGGGTAGTCTGGTGAAACACAGCCTAATTCCAAATACTTTTGGTTTTGACTCAAAATAAACATGGCTTTTTTTGGTATGGCTAATTGGTTTAGCGATTTATTTTCGGTAGCGAAATTAACCGCGGTAATGTGTGCAAATGCACCCGGCATGGTTTAGTCCTTTAAATAATCAACCCCGATAGTATAAATAACTTAAAGTAGTGGGCTAAATAGTCAAGGGTTGTTGATTTAAAACAAGCAATTTATAAAGCTTTGTAATGGTTTGGGAAGAACTATTTGGCAAGTATTAAATATAGTTACTTATGTTTAATAATGAACTTCGTGCTTTGTCATTCTAATTAAGTATAAAACTTGCTGTGATTATTAAACTTATGTACTCAATAGCGATTAAATAAGAAACCTTGTTTTTAACTAAATTAAATATGCTTAATAGGTAGCGTAATAAGAGTCATTTTGCTCATAGCGTATTTAAGTTTTCGCCATTGACTACTCCTGAGGTGGGGTAGCTCAGATAAAACTAGTCCTTTCAATTACTTCTTATCTAATAGAAGTAGTATAATTGATTTATAAAAAAGCCAATGCAGATGCATTGGCTTTTCGTTCAATTATATGTTTTCACAATACTCTAATTGATGTTATCACACCCAGATGCAACACCAAATGGGCTATTAGAACCTGGAGGCGCTACCTCTTCATCAACTACATCCTCTGCAGACACAGGAAGTGCAAACTTCACATGTTTTACACTTTCAGTACCATTAACTTTGGCTTTAGCTATAAGGTCAATATCAACCCAGTTTGCATGATCTTTAGGGTATAAAATATTGATAATTGCTTGGCCATTCTCATCCGTAGTTACATTTCCATCGATAAGATTTACAACATTACCAGGAGTAAGTGAACCATTGTTATTTAAGTCTTCGCCAGGATCGTTAATGCCATCGCGGTTTAGATCTTCGTTAGGGCAACCAGATTGAACATACACAGGAACCCAACGTTTGAAAGAGCCTTCCTCATAGTATCTTTCATAGTAGCCCTTACTAAATGCGCTCGGAACAGCAGATAACGTCAAGGTAACATTTGGTCGGGGCGTTGAATCGGCATCAACAACAAATACTGTGTATTGCTTGTTGTAACTGGTAACGTCATTTTCTAATACATCGTTACCTGTACCAAGTGAGATGAACAATTCGCGGTCCGCAACTGTTAAATAAACGGTATCATCAACTATAGAGCTACCTTCATTAATAGATGTGGTAATTTCAACACCATCAATAGCTGATACAGCATTTGAAGTGTAAGTTGAAGTTGCACTACCGTTACTATCAGTGGTTACTTTAGCTGGTGATAAAACGCCGCTTGTGTTGTCGTTGGTTAGTTCAAAGTTAACATCTTTATTCTTCACTAAATTGCCGTTTGGATCTTTCACAACAACTGAGATAATTGAAGTCTCTCCATTTGGACCAATTGAAGCAGGAGAAGCTTGCGCAACTATACGAGAAGCAGTTTCTGCAACGAATTCAAATTCAATTTGATTATCGAGCGTTATGTCTCCGTCGACACCGTTAAATCTAACTAAAGATTTGCCAGCGAAATCAGACTTCAACCTAGCTTTTACAACACCGTTTTCAGTTTCGCCTACCGGTTCTACTGGCTCTCCATTAGCATTTACGAATGTTCCACGTGTAGTAGTAAAATTGACAACAGTACCATCTTTTACGGGCTGACCAGAGCGCAACCACGTAAGAGTGATTTCTGCAACGTCAGATAACAAAACGTCAGGAATAGGGTTAGTTGCTGGGTTTACAATAGTCCCATTACCATTGTTGAATGCAGTATACAAAAATGAATCTGCTTGAACAATAACTGCTTTTTCACTTGTCGCTCCCAATGCTGACGCGATAAATGCATTCTCACCACCTGCAAGACCTGTGACTGGAACAAAAGCTTGTCCAGACGCATCCGTCTGCACACTTTCAGGGATTGATATGTTATTTTTTGAAGCATCTTTAACTTCTAAGTTGATGATTTGATTTGCAATTACACCACCATCAGAGTTGGCAAGCTTAATGATGAAGTCACTTTGATCGTTAAGAGCAAGTGAAGATGTACCTGAAATGTTGATGTTAGTACCAACAACGTTAATATCTAGAACATCATTAATTTTGCTACTACTTGCCGTCACAGAAATTGTACGGTTACTTGGATCCGTTTCTGTATTCAAAATAGCAGTCGCTTTACCATCCTCACCTGTGGTACTTTTCGTAACGCGCAATTCTCCCGAATCTGATGAGAATAAAACGTCAGCGCCATTAACGAGGTTGTTGTTAGCATCTTTAACTAAGGCGGTTAGCGTAATACCTTGTATACCACTCGAAGATAATTGTTGAGTTGTAGTAAACAGTCCGATGGTCGCAACGCTTGGTCCGTCAGTTTCACCCCCACCGCCAGTACTGCTGAAAACGATAGAGTTTGATTCGCCTGATGCAACGGTTGCGATTATTTGTCCATCGCCTGATAGCTCAGCCGCAATCACCCCAATTGTTGCTATGCCTTCTGCGTTTGTGCTTGCAGTAGCGCTATCGTTGGTAAAACGTACTAAATCACCTTCCAAGTCGTTATCATCTATTGCAAATGAAACTAATTTATTGCCCGCAGGTAAACCATCTTCTTTGACTGTAACGGTTAATTCAGCGCCGTCGGTTGCATCAATTGTGCTGTTAGTTAATGATAGACTAAGTGTTACACCACCTTCACCAGTGCTAGTAAAGTTTACAGAGCTGGATTGACCAGACTCGATGCTGGCCTTGATTTGGCCACTACCAGCAACATTACCAGCTTTAATTCTAATTGTGGCAACGCCATTAGAATCGGTAGTAGCCTCAGGATTGTCACTTTTAAATTCGACTAATGAGCCATCTTGCCCATTATTGTCTATTGCAAAAGTAACAAGTGTATTTGCGACACCTTTACCATTTTGCATCACAGTAACTGTTACTGTTGCGCCATCAACTGCATTAACAGTTTGGTTTGAAATTACAGCTTCAAGAGTAATAGGGTCGACGGGATCTGGATTGTTCCCCTCAAGGCTTCCGCCCCCACCACATCCATATAAGGATATGAAAAACATAATAAAACTGAAGCGAATGAGTTGCGCCATATAAAGCATCTCCCTGAATATTTTCTTTTTATCTTAACCGAAAAAAAGTAAATGCGTCACTAATTTATTGTTAATGTATTAATTTAACTTTAAAACTTAGTAAAGTACATACAATTTCAACGTATTTCAGTAAATGAGTATATTGAAGCGAGCCAAAAGAAAGTATCGCTGTTTAGTCTTGTTTTTAGATTAGCTTACTATTAGCGAAAAACACAATAATCGTTCAAGGGAGGGTTTCGCTCTGACCTGTATTTGATTCGAATTAGGTAAATCAATATTGACAGCAAATGGTTTAACCAAATGAACGGAAAAATATAAAGCAAAAAAGTCATTTACCTACACCGCCGGTCAACTAATTTAAACTATAAAGTTTTTGGGGGGACAGAAGGTTATCCGGTAAGAACGCTTAAAGTTCAGCACCTTAGTTTCGAAGCATAAATATCGAGCACTTTGAGCATTAATTGTTAGTACCATATTCAAAATAGTAGTGGCAGTGGACCCCCGCAACCGTCAATAAATACCAAGTTTAATGGTTTTGTTTCTGATTCTAAAAATTTGGAAGGTAAGCTAGGGCCGATAGTGGAGCAAATCAGAGGTGCATAAAGTAATTGTAAACTACTTTATAATGGTTCGTTGCTGGTACATTAATGGGAGGCTTTAGAGGCGCTTTATTTATAAGTACTTATAATTTATTGAATAGAGTGTAGAAGAATGGTCGGCATAGCAGGATTTGAACCTGCGACCCCTGACACCCCATGACAGTGCGCTACCAAGCTGCGCTATATGCCGACATTGTTGCTAGTGTATTCTCGGATTTGTGTAAAAGCAACTAGTCTAAGTTTAACTGCGTGATAAATATACGATTTAATAAAAGTGCTAGCTGTTTTATTTCGAAATAACTGGTCACTTAAGATTGTTACTTTTTTACCTAATACCTCGAATATAGTTGTGCTTTCTTTTAAATAACGAGCGGTTTTTTTCTCTGAGCTTAAAATTAAGACTCATTAATGTGACAACCCAAAAAATAAAAGTATTTAAATGCGAATCAGCTAACTCATCTAAATCAATATTCCTTTACTCAACAGCTTAGTTAAATTCGGTAGCTGTATTTTGTCAGTTAACGTTATTGTAAATATAAGCCAATTCATACTAATCATTAATTATTTAAAATTATATCTGCAAAATGTTGCTTCATTATCTCGACTAATAAAGGTTGTGCTTTTGCGTTAGGGTGAATACCATCGGGTAGCATAAGCTCAGGCTTGGTCACCACCGATTCAATAAAAAACGGAATGGTTGGTACAGATTTTTCACTTGCGACTTGCTTATAGGCGTTTTGAAACAGTGTTGCGTAACGCTTACCGAGATTAGGAGTAATAGCTACTTCCATTAAAATGACGTTTGCGTTCGCAGCTAAGCTTTTGTCGATAATTTGGCGTAAGTTATTCTTGAGTAATTTCACCGGATAGCCGCGTAAACCGTCGTTACCGCCTATTTCTACTAATATCCAGTTTGGCGAATGTTCATCTAATAAAGCGGGAAGACGTTGCAATACACCACCACTGGTTTCACCGCTAATACTTGCATTTATCAATGTGATAGGGGATTTTTCTTGGTTGTACGCATTTTGTAACAACTGAGGCCACGCTTGTTCTTGTTTTAAACCATAGCCTGCGCTTAAGCTGTCACCTAAGATAAGTAATTTAGTTACTTGATTTTTGTCGCTTTTACCATCAGTGTGATCGGTGTTGGCGATTGCCGTGTAACTAATAACAAGTAAGATACCGAATAAACTACGTAACAACATTGAGAGTCCTATGAATAAGCTTTCGCAAATGAATGTGATTCAGGTCAAAGACCTTGAAAAAACTGTCGCAACACTTGATGGCGACCTAACTATCCTCTCTGGCATCAGTTTTAATGTCAAGCCAGGCGAGTCAATTGCGATTGTCGGAGCATCGGGCTCAGGTAAATCTACCATGCTTGCGCTACTTGCGGGCCTTGATAGCGTCACCCAAGGAGAAATATTTTTAGATGGCGAGCCATTACATAGTTTAGATGAAGAGCAGCGTGCAGCGGTACGTGCTAAGAGCGTCGGTTTTATTTTCCAATCGTTTATGTTGGTACAAAGTCTTACGGCGCTTGAAAACGTAATGCTACCGGCGGAGCTCGCAGGTGAAACAAACGCTGAAGAAAAGGCCAAAGAACTGCTTGAAAAAGTAGGGCTTTCACACCGTTTACATCATTTTCCATCGCAATTATCGGGTGGAGAGCAGCAACGCGTTGCGATTGCGCGCGCCTATATTGGTGAACCGAAAGTGCTGTTCGCAGATGAACCATCGGCTAACCTAGATAGTAAAAATGGCCGCATCATTGAAGAACTTTTATTTGACTTAAATAAAGTCGCCGGCACAACCTTAGTGTTGGTTACGCACGATGAACACCTTGCTGAAAAGTGCCAACGCACACTTCATATAGACGCAGGCCAATTAATCGATGACCGTATCGGAGTACAGGCTGATGTGGGCTAAATTAGCGTTTAGATTATTTCGCCAAGAATTAAAACGAGGCGAACTCAATATTATTTTATTGGCGATTGCGCTCGCTGTGATGACGGTAATGACATTGTCATCAATTACCGATCGCATCGGTCTTTCTATCAATCAAAAAAGCAGCGAATTTATTGCCGCTGACCGTGGTTTGCAAAGTAACCACAAGCTGCCACAAGAATTCCTCACAAAAGCGATTGATGACGGCCTGCAAACGGCCACTTGGTATGGTTTTGATAGCATGCTGTTTGCCAACGATGAAATGCAAATTGCGTACATTAAGGCAACCGACGAAGGCTATCCACTAAAAGGCCAATTAAAACTTAAAGACAGCTTTGAAGGGCCTGAGTATGTTACCGATGCGCACCCAGCGCCTGGCAATATATGGTTGTCCGATACGGTTTTTTACAGCTTAAATATTGAAGTAGGGGATGTGGTTGAAATTGGTGAAGCCAATTTCATTGCAGAAAAAATCCTCGCTGAAGAGCCTGATGCACCATTTGCGATTTTTTCAAGTTCGCGTCGAGTGTTAATGAATATCGCCGATGTTGAAAAAACACAAGTGATCCAACCGGGTAGCCGTGTTTCTTATCGTTATTTATATGCCGGCACCGAGCAGCAACTTAATGATTATTACGCTTGGCTCAAACCGCAATTGCTTGAAAACCAACGTTGGTACGGTGTAAAAGACCGTCAAGGTCCGGTGTCTGATTCTGTAAACCGCGCTGAGCGCTTTTTATTACTGGCAGGCTTGCTCGGCATTATGCTTGCGGCGGTAGCAATTGCCGTGTCTGCGAGGCGCTACTGTGAGCGTCAGTACGACCCCGTTGCAATGATGAAAACACTCGGAGGTTCGCGCACGACTATTCGTAATATCTACATTGTACATTTACTGTTAGTGACTGTTTTTTCGGTCATTATTGGTTTGTTGCTTGGTTTTATTTTACAAGTTATCGCAATCGATGTGCTGAGTGAAAAAATGGGTAAAGCCCTGCCGCCAGCATCAATTTGGCCGCTTGGACTCGCCACCTTTACCGGTTTGATTTGCGCCGTTATGTTCTCGCTAAAACCGTTAATGGACTTATTTGATATTCCACCAATGCGCGTGCTGCGCCGTAATCTAGGGGATTCCCTTAAAGTATCAAAACTGCACGTGTTACTTGCAACACTTACCGTGTTTGGCTTGATGTGTTTATTTAGTCGCAGTGTCGTGATTGCGGGCATTATGTTTGTGTCATGTGCGCTTTTAGCGGGCATGTTATTTGGTTTAAGCCGATTACTGTTTACCTCGTCACGTAAACTGGGATTAAAGCCAAGTAATAGCTGGTCTTTGGCAATTGCGTCGCTACAAAAACGCGCTAACGCCAATGCGGTGCAAGTAATTAGCTTTGCACTTGCAATCAAGCTCATTTTATTTTTAGTGGTCATGAAAAACGACTTAATTGCCGATTGGCAATCGCAATTACCTGAAAATGCGCCGAATGGCTTTTTGGTAAATATTAGCGAATATGAACGCAGTGATATCGCCGATTTCTTAGCCGAAAACAATATTCAGCAAACCGATTTTTATTCTGTGGTACGTGGTCGCGTAAATAGCATTAACGGTGAGCAAGTAGCGCGTTCAGTATCGGCGCAAGAAAACGAAAAACGCGATGAAGAAGCGCGCTCGGGTGTAGGTCGCGAGCTCAACTTAACATGGCGTGATACCTTGCCGAAACACAATGAAATTGTTGAAGGTGAGTGGTTAAACCCAGATGCCAACGAGCTTTCCATGGAACAATCTATGGCAGCACGTTTAGGGGTTAAAATTGGCGATGAACTGGAGTTCTTAATCGGTTCGCAGCGTTTTAGTGCCAAAATTACCAGCTTGCGCGAGGTGAACTGGTCTACCATGCAGCCCAACTTCTTTATTATTTTAAGTCCTAACGTGCTGTCACAATTTCCGGCAACGTATATTTCTGCCATTAGCACACCACAAGAGTCAAAACGTGCCTTACAGCAACTCGTGCGCAATCACCCTAGCGTGAGTATTATTGATGTAGATTCAATGATAAAGCAGGTGCGCTCAACTATCGACCAAGTGGCAACGGCCATTAGTTTTGTACTGATAATTGTGGTGATTTGCGGTGCGTTAGTATTGGTGTCGCAAGTGCAGGCAAGTTTGCATGATCGCATGCAAGAAGTGGTGATATTGCGAACTCTTGGTGCTAAAGCCAAGCTCATTAAAAACGCGGTGCTTTACGAATTTGTATTGCTTGGTTTATTTGCCGGCATTGCTGCAGCACTGTTTAGCGATATTGCATTACTCGTTGTGCAGTACCGTATGTTTGAGCAAATTGGTAATTTGCATCCAACAATGTGGCTTTACGGGCCTGTAGTTGGTGCCTTATTCGTAGCAGTGCTTGGTTATAGTTTAGTGGCAAAAACGCTGCGAAAAAACACCCAAGGGCTTGTAAGGGCGCTGTAAAAAAGTGGGCGTTATCGCCCACTTAGTATATTTTCAAGCGCAGGTTTTAAATGTGGAAAATGAAATTTAAAATCTGCGTCTTGCAGCGCTTTTGGTTTAACTGCTTGACCAAATACTAGTAAATCAGCCATCTCACCAAACATTAATCGCAATACAAATTCAGGCATTCTAAAAAAGTTAGGTTTTTCTAACGTTTCACTCAGGCTTTCGGAGAATTGATTATTCGAAACCGGATTAGGTGCCGTTGCGTTAAACACACCGCTTAGCGATTCGTTTTCGATTAAAAACAGAATAATGTTTACCATGTCGTTAATGTGGATCCACGACATTTGCTGTTTACCATCTGCAATAGGGCCGCCTAGGCAAAACTGAAATGGCGGTACCATTTTTTTCAATGCGCCACCGTGTTTTGCAAGCACCACACCGGTGCGCAAAATACACACGCGGGTTTTATCCGATTGTGCTTTTTTGGCAAGCGTTTCCCATTGTTTGCAAAGGTAATGACTATATTCATCAAAAGGTTGGTTATGCTGTTCATCAACCGGGTCAGTTTGTCTGCCATAATAGCCTATGGCACTGCCCGATATAAACGTATGTGGTGGGTTATCTGCTGCGTTAATTTTGTCGGTGATTTGCTCGGTAATGTGCCAGCGACTAGATTCAATTTTTTGTTTTTGCGCTTTGCTCCAACGCTTATCAGCTATTGGTTCGCCGGCAAGGTTAATCACAATATCAAGCTGGTTAAAGTCAATATCTTCAAGGGTTTCAAACGCATTTACATGGTGTCCCAAAATGGTAAACGCTTTTTCTTTTTTGCGGGTTAGCACCATTAACTTATGATGGTTTGCTAAGTGCTTACACAAGTGTGAGCCAATTAGGCCTGTGGCCCCAGTGATTAAAATATTCATAGATAAATCAAATAGCTTCCTATTTGCCACGCTTATAATGTAGCATAGCGCTAATTAGAACAAAGTGATAATACGAACTAAGGATAGCTATGGTTCAGCCCAATTTTACTGGCGCCAGTAAAAGTTTATTGATTTTTGCGGCCTTAATCGTTGTTTTAGCCGGCTTGAAATTAGCAAGCGCAATTGTCGTTCCGTTTTTACTCTCCGTATTTATTGCCATTATTTGTAGTCCGTTGATTAATTTTATGGGACGTTATCGCGTACCAAAAGGCGCAGCAATTACACTGGTTATTTTACTGATAATGTTAATTGTGGTCAGTCTGGCAGGGCTTGTTGGTCAATCGGTTAATGGCTTTTCACAAAACGTTCCCGTGTATAAAGAGCAATTACAAACCGAGTTCTCAGGCCTATTAACCATGTTGGCTGAGTATAATATTTTGATCGATAAAGATCGCATTATGTCGTTTTTAGATCCCGGTAAACTTATCGACCTAGCTGCGAATACGCTCGCCGGCGTTGGTGGCGTAATGGCTGACTTGTTTTTAATTATTCTAACCGTTGTATTTATGCTAGTTGAAGCGCCTTATATCGGTAAAAAAGTGCATTTAGCCCTTGATGATCCCGATATGAAGCAAAAACAAATCGACCTATTTTTAGACTCGGTTAATTCGTATCTCGCTATCAAAACACTGGTTAGTTTAGCGACCGGTGTTTTGGTTACGGTAATGCTTTGGGCATTTGGCATCGACTACTTTATTTTGTGGGGCGTGCTGGCGTTTTTCTTAAATTATATTCCTAATATCGGTTCTATCATTGCGGCAATTCCGGCGGTATTACTGGCTGTTGTACTGCAAGGACCTGGCGTTGCAGGTTTAATTGGCATTGGTTACATGGCAATTAACACCGTAATGGGCAATATGATTGAGCCACGCTTTATGGGTAAAGGCTTAGGTTTATCACCACTTGTCGTGTTTTTATCATTATTGTTTTGGGGCTGGTTACTTGGCACTGTAGGCATGTTACTTTCCGTACCGCTTACCATGGTTGTGAAAATTGCCCTTGAAAACAGTGAAGAAGGGCGTTGGCTTGCAATGTTATTAAGTGGCGAAGAGCAAATTAATGAAGAACTAGAAAGCTAATTTGTAGTTAAATAGATAAAAGGGTTAGCACGTGCTAGCCCTTTTTTTGTTTGCAGGTATTTAAAAAGTGGCGATAAACCGGGTTGTCGCTCATGGTTTTTTTCATCGCTAAATACATAGGGCGCGATAAACCAAGCGCACCTAATGGAATTGACTTAATTAATCCTTGGCTTTCATAAGGGGTTACTAGCCAATCTGGTAAAGCAGCCACACCCATACCGGCGCTTACAAGCTGAAAAATAAGCAAGCCTTGATCGACAGTTTTTAAGGTGCCATCGAAACGCGCATTTTGAATAAAGTGCTTAAAAATATCTTGTCTTTCGCGTGGGATCGGATACGAAATAATCGTTTCGTCTTTTAAATCAAGCGCGGTTACATACGCTTTTTTAGCTAGCGGATGGTCTGGGCTGACAATTAGCTTTAACTTAAAATCAAATAAATGTGCGAACTCAAGGCGCTCTGTTTCACGAATATCCGATGTTAAAACTAAATCCAACTCATCGTTTAACAGCTCCGGAATGGCGTCGTAGCTAAAACCTCGCTCGTAATCTACCTTAATATCCGGCCAAAAGTTGTTAAATTCTTTAATTGTTGGCAATAACCAATGAAAACACGCATGGCATTCAACGCTTAAACGCAATTGCGAGATAGGTTGGTTTAAGCTTTCTTTTAATCTGCATTTGGTTGCTTCCACTTTTGGCAGTACATCGTTAGCAAGTTCTAACAACAACATACCTTGTGGGGTAAAACGTACGGGGTGTGTTTTACGCTCAAACAACTGACAATCGAGTTTGTTTTCTAAATCTTTGATTTGGTGAGATAAAGCAGATTGGGTTAGAAAAAGCTCTCGCGCGGTATTAACCAAAGACCCTGTCTCTTTAAGGGTTGCGATGGTTTTAAGGTGTTTTACATCAATCATCTTTAGGAATACTCATATTAAACTTGAACGACCGTGAGAGAGATTTGATACTAGCTGTTTATTTTTCATGTTTCAATGTTGATTTGTACATATCGTCGTCATTTTAATAATAAATTTCTATTTTATATATATGTATAGGTTATGATAGCGCTGTCAATTGGTGTTTGGATTATATGTGAAACTTTGCTTTTCTATTCTGTATTAATTTATTTCAAGTTAAATTGGAAAAACTTGCGATTTTGTTGAATTAAATTTATCACTAATGTTTAGCCGTTTAAACGTCTTAAATAAAAGGATATCTAGATGGCAATTACAATTCACAACTTAGGTTTTCCACGTATCGGGAAAAAGCGCGAACTTAAAAAGGCGGTTGAGGCCTATTGGCGAAATGAGAGTTCACTCACAGAATTGCAAACGCAAGGACAGACAATTCGCAAAGACAATTGGCAATTACAGCAAAGCCAAGGTGTTGAGTTGTTGCCAGTAGGGGATTTTGCATGGTACGACCATGTACTTAATACCTCTTTGTTGTTCGGCGTGGTACCAAGGCGTCACCAAAATGAAACACAAACGGTAGATTTAGACACCTTATTTCGCATTGGGCGCGGCAGAGCACCGTCTGGTTGTGCATGCGCGGCAAGTGAAATGACCAAGTGGTTTAATACCAACTATCACTACATCGTACCTGAACTGATTGAAAATCAAACATTTGAAATTAGCTTTACAGAGCTATTTGACCAGGTAAAAGAAGCGCAAGCGCTCGGTCATCAGGTGAAACCTGTATTGGTTGGTCCGGTTACTTATTTGCATTTGGCAAAAACTGTCGGCGAATTTGATAAGTTAGCCCTGCTGCCACGTCTACTGACAGCGTATCAACATGTATTGAGTAAATTAGCAGATTTAGACGTTGAATGGGTGCAAATAGATGAACCCATTTTAGCGTTAGAACTAACGCCAGAATACCTATATGCGCTTACCGCCAGTTTTAATAAACTGCAAGGACCAGGTGTAAAGCTACTGCTGGCAACGTATTTTGGTTTAGTTGAAAACTACCTAGATGATATTGCAACATACCCAGTAGACGGCGTACATTTTGATTTGGTTGCCGAAGCGCAAGATATAGAGAAGATTAACGAGCGCATAGCTAAAGATAAAGTATTGTCTTTAGGTGTTATCAACGGCCGTAATATTTGGAAAACGGATCTCGAGGCGGTTTACAACCAAATACAATCGGTGGTTTCATCACGTGAGCATGTTTGGTTAGCGCCTTCGTGTTCGTTGTTGCATACGCCTGTTGATTTAGCCTTAGAATCAACGCTTGATAGTGAAATTAAATCCTGGCTGGCATTTGCAAAACAAAAAGGGCACGAATTATCGTTATTGAAACAGGCCTTGCTGTCGGGGGATGTAACTTCACTTATTGACTATTCAGCGCCAGTGAAAGCGCGTGCGAAATCGCTTCGTGTAAACGATGCTGCAGTGAAGTTACGCCTTGATAGCCTAACCAAGCAAGATGGTGAGCGTACTAGCCCTTTTGCTAAACGTCAGTTGGTTCAAAAGCAAGGGCTTGGTTTACCTATTTTACCAACGACTACTATTGGCTCTTTCCCGCAAACAAAGGCTATCCGTAAGGCGCGTCGCGATTTTAAAGCCGGTAATATTAGCGAAGCCGATTACACGGCTCAAATGCAAAATGAAATTTCCTATGCTGTTGCACAGCAAGAAGCTGTGGAGCTCGATGTGTTAGTTCACGGCGAAGCAGAGCGTAATGATATGGTGGAGTATTTTGGCGAACTGCTCGAAGGCTTTGCCTTTACCCAATTTGGCTGGGTGCAATCGTATGGCTCGCGCTGTGTTAAACCACCAATTATTTGGGGCGATATAAGCCGTAAACACCCAATGACGGTTAACTGGACCGAATATGCACAATCACTCACTAATAAACAGATGAAAGGCATGTTAACAGGCCCTGTGACGATTTTGTTTTGGTCGTTTGTTCGCGATGATCTCGCAAAGCCAATCATTGCCAATCAAATAGCGCTGGCGCTGCGCGACGAAGTGGTTGATTTAGAAAAAGCGGGCATAAACATTATTCAAATTGATGAACCTGCATTTCGTGAAGGGTTGCCGTTAAAAGCATCGAAGTGGCAAAACTATTTAAATTGGGCGGCGTATACGTTTCGTGTATCGGCATCTGGCGTAAGCGACAGCACGCAAATTCACACCCATATGTGTTATGCCGAATTTAACGATATTATCGCGGCGATTGCCGATATGGATGCAGACGTAATTACGATTGAAACGTCGCGTTCAAATATGGAATTGCTTAACGCATTTGAAGATTTTGATTATCCCAACGAAATTGGCCCTGGCGTTTACGATATTCACAGCCCGAATATTCCAGAGGTAACGTGGATTAAACAGTTGATGAAAGAGGCCGCGAAAAAAGTACCGGTGGAACGTCTTTGGATAAATCCAGATTGCGGTTTAAAAACCCGTGGCTGGCAAGAAACCCAAGCAGCACTTAAAAACATGGTAACCGCAGCAAAAGAGCTCAGACAAGAACTCGCTTAAGTTACGTGTGATATGCGGGGAAACTGAGTTTGGATTAACTCAGTTTTCCTGTGGTTAAAAAGGTAAAAGCTTGTTTTGCAGGCATAGGTTTTGCTACCAAAAAGCCTTGGCCATATTGGCATTTAGTTTGTTTCAGTACATCGAGCTGAGTTTGTGTTTCAATTCCTTCAGCTACCACGTCAAATTCAAGGGCGCTGGCAAGGGTTAAAATAGCATCAACCAATGGGTGGTTTTCGCCGCAGTTAAGGTTATCAATAAAGCTTTTATCAATTTTTAAAATATGTATAGGTAATTGATGCAAATAGCCAAGTGCCGAATAACCCGTACCAAAGTCATCTAAACACAGTTTTACGCCGCAGGTTTTCAGCTTTTCAATTATTTCTGTCGCAAGGGAAAGGTTTTCAATTAGCCCCGATTCAGTAATTTCAATGCATAAACTGCCTAAAGGCAATTTGTATTCAAAATAAAGGCGCTGAATAAAATCAGCAAACTCTAACGTTGAGAAGTGCTTAGACGACACATTTACGGTCACTTTAAAGTCTTCAGGTAATGTGCCGTGCCAAAGGCGTAATTGTTTTGCCGCAAGTTCTAAAATATGTAAATCAAGGGCGAGGATTTGTCCGGTTTCTTCCGCTAGTGGAATAAAATCAGCAGGTGAAATAAACCCGCGCTCAGGGTGATGCCAACGCACTAAGGCTTCAAAACCAATGATTTCGCCCGTTTGAATGGTAAAAATAGGCTGATAGAAAAGCGCAAACTCGTGTTTGTTCATACCACTTTGAATATCGCTTTCTAACAGTGCTGCGCCTTTCAGTTTTTGTCGCATGGTGTCGTTAAAAAACTGTACTTTGCCACGGCCAAGTGATTTAGCTTGATACATTGCGGCATCGGCGCGCTGTAAAATTTTATAGGCTTCGTCGGTGTCTTTGTTGGTAAAGGCAACACCAATGCTGGTTGATGCTTGCAGTAAATGGTCATCAATTAAAATAGGATCTTTCAGCGCTAGTTTTATGCGCTCAATTACAGGTGTAACGTCTTCAGCGCCAAAAATATCACACAGTAAAATAGCAAACTCGTCGCCACCTAAGCGTGCAAAGGTATCGGTTTCGCGAATACATTGACCAATAATGTTGCAGATCTTAACTAAAAACTTATCCCCGACTTGATGGCCTAAGGTATCGTTAATCATTTTAAAACGATCAAAGTCTAAATAGAGCAGGGCATG
The DNA here is from genome assembly GCF_021654175.1 of Pseudoalteromonas sp. MMG024. Taxonomy (NCBI): domain Bacteria; kingdom Pseudomonadati; phylum Pseudomonadota; class Gammaproteobacteria; order Alteromonadales; family Pseudoalteromonadaceae; genus Pseudoalteromonas; species Pseudoalteromonas sp. MMG024. The sequence continues at coordinate 99,888 of NZ_JAKFZO010000004.1, read as the reverse complement.
AATTTTAGGGTTATTACTGCGGCCAAGTGCGTTAATAGCAAGGGTTAAATGGTCAATTAACAATGCGCGGTTGGCAATGCCTGTGAGTTCGTCGTGCATTACTTTGTGTTGCAATGCTTGCTCGGCAAAAACGCGATTAATTACAAGGCGAATTTGTTGGCTAATATAAGTTAATAAGTCTTTATCGTGTTCGGTGTAGCTAACGCTGTGGTTGTAACTTTGCACCACAATAATGCCCGATAGCTCGTCGTTTAATTCAAACGGTACACCAAGCCAAGAATTAGGTTGTGCACCAATTAAATCAAAGTCACCGTTATCAATATGACGTTGGTATTCATCGCCATTGATCAGCACGGCTTGTTGCTTATTGATGGCATAAACCGATGCGGTTTTTTGTATTTGTGCATTGCTAAAGCGTTTTAACGTAATACGTTCTACGCCGTGCTCAATAATGTACGGAATTTCTAAGCCACGGGTTTGTTTATTGTAATAGCCAATAAACAAATTTTCGGCAGGTAGTAAGGTTTTAACAATGTCGTGCAGGCCAGTATAAAAACTGTCCATGGTCTGCGAATCTGAACTTAAGTTAGCAATTTGCAACATGCCTTTTTCAAGCAGCTGTGCGTAGTTAAGTTGATTAATAGTATCGGTAAGATTGGCAACCGTTTTGCACTGGTCAATTTTAGCGCTAAGCATGGACGCAACAGTTGTTAAAATACTTAGGTGATCGGCTGTGTAGTAGTCTTTCTCAGGGTGTTCGCAATCGATTACGCCAAGCACTTGGCCGTCGTAAACTAATGGTACACATATTTCTGAAAGCACGTTGCCGCTAATATCTAAGTAACGCTTGTCTTGTGATACGTCGCTAATAATTTCGGCGCAGCCGGTTTCAAACACATGGCCGCAAATACCTTCTGAAATCGAAATCGCGAGCTGATCGTTTTCAATATCATTGTGTTTATGAATGGACGAAACTTGGTTGAGTATTTGCTTTTCTAAATCGGCGATAAAAATAGAGCATTCATCAAAACCGAGGCGTTTAACTACTTGATGCGTCACGTAGTCGTAGAGCTCGTCGAGATCAACAATACGAATGAGCGACGAGGCAAACTCGTTAATAATACTTAACTGATTAGCTCTGGTGGTAATTGCGTCTACATTGTCGCCCGATGAATACTGCATAAAAGCGCTTGCTAGCCGTGTGTTATTAGAAGTTAACACAAATGTAACTCAGCAAGCACTTTTGCTCAATAAAAGTTTGTTTTGCCTTTATAAAATATGATTATGTTCGGCGTTAATTTTAAGCGTTTTAGGCATTAAATAATCGCGATATAAATAACGATATAGTCTATTTGGCTTTTCTTTTTGCGCCGCTTCTTGATGTGGATTAGTTTGCTTATAGCTAGCTAAATAGTGTTCAAACTTATCGCTGTGTTTAGCCACTAATCTATCGAGTAGTTCACTGTAGCCATCAAAGTAGTCAGTACGTAAAAAGTGCGCTAACTGACGATAATCATCTATGGCATTCTCTGATAAATAACGGTGCGCTAAATACGACCACTGGTAAACACGTTTTGAACCATCTTGGTAGGTAGTATCAAAGACTTCACGCAAAGTAGGCCATTTTGCTTGCTCTGTTTCATGTAGTAATTTATTTACGCGGTCATTGCTTTTACCCTGTGCAATTAATTCAGCACCCCCTTCGCTCCACCATACTAAGTGGCTTGGAAAGTGGCCAAAACCATCGTATTTATTAAAACGGCCATCTAAGTAGTGCACGTATTCGTGGTTTAGGTTCCAAACCGAAAAATCTTCTTTCCAAAATGCTTTAAATGAATAAAAAGTAGCTTGGTTACCTGGTTTGCTTGGCTTACCTTCAATGTACATACCGCCATTATCGGTGCTGATATCAAAAATCATTTGGCCGTGTTGGTTGTAGCCTGTGTAGTTATCAAAAATAACAACACGCAGCGCTTCATTAAAATCGTTAGGCACTGGCTGGCGGTCAGTATCGTAAACCTTATGGAAATGTGATTCTTGCGAAATTAAACGCTCACAACTGATATTAAGCTGCTCGGTAGTTAAAGTTTGTGTGCGAATAAACAGCGAATCTGAACATTTATGGTTAATTGGTAGAGCGTCATCAAGTGTTATTTCGCTGCAGCGGCCTTTAAACTCCTCTTCACAGGCTGACTTACCACGGAAGCTATTCACTAAATAACGCTGTGAAAAGATAAACTCTTTATTTGTTTTTGGGTTTTGCTCAAGTGCTGCCAACACTTTTTCATCAAGTGCTTTTTCAGCTGCTTCGTCATCTAAAATATAATGAATGTAACCAAGCGCCCAAGCGGCGTGCGCTTGCTGCCAGCTGTTATCGTTTTTTAGTAAATCGAGTAACTCTTGCTGCCAGTCAGTTTGTGAAAGTACAGCTTGTTTTATTTCGTCTTCACCGCGTGCTTCAAATGCTAAAAAACCGATAGCGCGCAGTTGTTCCCACTTAGCATATTGCGCTGCAAGGGGGCTTGAATCGCTAAGTGTTACATTAGGTAATAAAGGTAAATGTTTAGCTAATTTATCTTTTAAGTCATCAAAGTAGTAATAGCGGTAAAGTGTAACCGCGTAGTTTTCGATAGTGCGATAGTCGTCTTTAGCAATACTTTGCATGCGAGCAAAGAGTGCAGCATCTAGCTCATTTAATTGCTCAGCGGTTAAATTTTTAGTATTGCCAAAATAGCTAAAGCCGCGCAGGGCATAAAGGGTTTCATTAATATCGGCGCCAGCATTTAAGTTGGTTACGAGGGCATCAAAGTCAGTATTGGTTAAACCTAATTGCCAATAGGCTTGGGCGTTTATAGAAATAGGGTTTTGTAAAAGCGTGTTTGTTGGTTCGCTGGTTGTTGATGCACAACCCGATGCAAGTAACCCTGTTAACAACAGAGAAGTAGCGCGTGTGAGTTTCATTTTTGGTCTCTATTTTTGTTAATGTGTAAGTTAACTTATCAAAAAGGGATATTGTATACAATTATTATCGATAAACCTCCATGCTAGCGCTTTACAGCGGCATCACAAGTCAATAAGATCACCACAATCGGACGTTCGTCCGCTCACCGTCAATAAAAGGTAGGATCATGACAGACACAACTGCTAAATTAACCATTACTCGCCCAGACGATTGGCACATTCACTTACGTGATGGCGACCAGTTAAAAGACACCGTACGTGACGTAAGCCGTTACATGGGTCGCGCGATTATTATGCCTAACCTTGTACCACCAGCAACTTGTACTGATTCTGCCCTTAGCTACTACGAGCGAATTCAAGCGCACAATAATAGTAACTTTGAACCGCTAATGGTGTTATATCTAACCGATAAAACAACGCCAGAAGAAATTAAAAAAGCGAAAGCGAGTGGTAAAATTGTTGCTGCTAAATTATACCCAGCAGGCGCAACGACTAACTCAGATTCAGGCGTAACTTCAATTGAAGGCATGTACCCAGTATTTGAAGCGATGGCTGAAGTGGGTATGTTGTTACTTATTCACGGTGAAGTAACTGATTCAAGCATTGATATTTTTGACCGCGAAAAAGTATTTATTGAAAACATTCTGTGCAAAATTGTCGATGATTTCCCAAATCTGAAAATTGTACTTGAGCACATTACCACGAAAGATGCAGCAGAGTTTGTAGCGGCAGCAGGCGACAATGTTGCAGCAACCATTACGGCGCACCACTTACTGTATAACCGTAACCACATGCTAGCAGGTGGCATTCGCCCACATTACTACTGTTTACCAATTTTAAAGCGCAATATTCACCAAGAAGCGTTAATTAAAGCGGCAACAAGCGGCAGCAAAAAGTTCTTCTTAGGTACGGATTCAGCGCCACACCTTAAAGATAAAAAAGAAGCGTCATGTGGTTGTGCTGGTTCTTACACTGCGCACGCAGCACTTGAGCTATATGCAGAAGCATTTGAAGAAGCTGGTGCACTTGATAAGTTAGAAGCGTTCGCTAGCTTTAATGGCCCAGATTTCTATGGTTTACCACGTAATACTGACACAGTGACACTTGAAAAAGACACGTGGCAAGTACCAGAGTCATACCCACTAGGTGATGACGTAGTTGTACCAATTCGCGCAGGCGATGAAATTACGTGGAAAGTGAAATAACAAACACTTTTCTAAATGTAAAAAAAGCCCGCTTCATGCGGGCTTTTTTGTTATTTAAATAAGTTAGCTTTAAGCTTGAGTTTTATTATCTTCATTCGTTTTTAGCGTTTGCTGTGAACTTGCATCTAAATCTGGGTGTGGCTGCTTAGTAAACTCTTGGTCATCAAATTCTTCATCGTCTAAACCTTCTTGAGAGTGAGTGTTTTCTTCATCCACTACCAGCAATTGCTCGTGCGCAGTGGTTTCTTCAATACGTGGATCCATAGTTGCAGCCAGTGGTGATGCGGTTACATCGGATGTACCCACCACATAATCGCTTGGTTCGGGTTGTTCTGCTTTTTGTTTAGAGTTAATAAAGCTTAGCAGCGCAAACATCACGACAGTGAGCACCGCAGTTGAACCGTACAATGCTTGGTGACCAAAAAACGCCATAATTTGCGCGTTCACGGCCGAACCAATCGCAGCGCCAGCGCCAAACATAATCAATAAGGCAGACGATACACCTACACGGTCTTCATCTTCAACACGCGAGTTTGCCAGTGCAGATGAAAGCGGGTAGAGCGTAAATGCAAATAAGCCAAAGGCGAACGTAAGGGCATAGGCTACATACTGAGTAAGCGGTAATAAAAACAAGGCTAAACTCACTACACCAATGACAACCGCGTTACTGCGAATTAAAATACTGCGGCGAATTTTGTCGGAGATAACACCCATTGGCCATTGCGCCAGTAAACCTGCAAAAATGGTGATTGACATAAACAGTGCAATTTCTTGAGCACTAAAGCCGGAAAGGCTAGCAAACGTAGGTGCTAAACCATAAAAACTAACATTAATAATGCCGGCAAAATGCACCGCGGTAAGTGACTGAGGCACTTTCTTAAAGTAGTCAAATAGACTCACTTGAATCGGTTTGAGCGGTTTAGGGTGAATTCTTCGGGTGAGTGAAATAGGAATAATCCCCAGCGACAGTCCATGCACACCAAAAATAATGGCTCATACCCAAGCTCTGAAAATTGTGATAACGCTAATTGGCCTAATACCATGCCCAATGAAGACATGATCATATAAATAGAAAATACCCGTCCGCGCGACTCAGATGCAGTTTGTTCGTTTAGCCAACTCTCTAACACCATGTAGTTACACATCATGCTCAGGCCAACAATTAATCTCAGCACCAACCAGAGGTAAATATTGTCACTTAGCGCATGCGCTGCAACACAAGTAGTTACTGCCGCCGTGCTTGCCACAAAGGTACGAATATGTCCAACCGATTTGATTAAGTGGTAACCCAATTTAGAACCAAGTAACAAACCTAAATAATAAAACGAAGTAAGTAAACCAATGCAAAAGGTGGAGACATTATGTTGGCCTAAATAAAGGGCTAGGTAGGTAGTGAGTAACCCCGTTCCACCAATCAAAAATAAGTTTGTGAAATAAAGCGAAGGGAATGATTTCATTGAAATACTTTTTTGCACGGTTAGGCAGTTTGACGGTAATGACCGAACAGTGCACGGTGATAAAACTTTTACCACCGTGCAAAACCCACTTTTAGTGTGACATATATCACAAACTAATATGGAGAAGTGTGACACAAGTCACACTTTTGAGGCTGTTTAATTGGAATTTTTATTAATTTGATTTTAGTCTGCTTGGAGCGGACATTTCTCCCAATCTTTGCCCCATAAGAACTGACAAAGAGCTAAACACACCAGGCTCAAATAATATGATGTTTAGCGAACCACCATAGGCGAAATGCCCTAGCTCGTCGCCTTTTTTAATGCGTACAGGAGTTTCTCCTTTTTCAACGAGTTTGTCTGTATAGGGTATCAGAGACCTTATTTTGCTAATCGTATTTAATCCAACGGGGACAATGGCTACGTAACCATATTGTTTTGTGTCGACAATGTAGTAGGCGCGATGGAAGTCTTCAAAGATACTAAAGTCGGTAGTACTTTCGCCAATGTTGCCTTTATTAAACCAATCTTCGCCATCAACAATACCATTGTATATGCCCGGTATATCTTTGGACTCAACAATTTCGCCATCTACAGGACTATGATAATGATGATAGTTATTAGGCATTAACACACAAGAAAGTGCGGTACCATTTTCAAAGTAATGCGCTAAGTCTGAATTTCCTAATAACTGAGCGACATTGATTTGTCTGGTTTTAACTTTTAAGTCTGTCTCAAGGGCTAAATTTGACTCGATAAAGTTAATTTCGGTATCGCCAGAGGCAACTACCACGGCAGGAGAGTCATCAATAATTGGTCGAGATTTTGACTGATCTTTCAACTTTCTAGTAAAGAATTCATTAAAGGTACGGTATCCGCCTTCGGGGACAACATAATCTTGCATTTGCGAGCCAAGAAATGTTTCCCACTCTTTAATTAAGTAACTAGGAGCAGATGCATGAGAGTCCATAAACTCCCCCCGAGCTTTAATGAACTTCACCGTCCAGTTGAATATTTCTTTGCTGTATTTGGTTGCGCACACGCTTTTACTCTCGAAGGTATTGAGAAAAAAGAATGCAGATTGATTGTTGATGTAAAACCATGTGAATGGGACTATCTTTCCAAGACCACTGGTTGGTGAGGGTAAAAATGTAAACCAGTCTTTAAAGTAATTTATGAAATACTCTACAGTAGTGCCTGCCCACGGATTAGGTATCGTGCTTTGTGTTTCTAAATCAAAAATATCTTTTTGCACATTTGAGACTGCTTCGTTGTAAGCTGCCTCAACAACTGGGTTGGATAAAATTTCATTGAGTTCAGCCAACAGTACTTCCATCGCTTCGGTCAACTCAGGTTGTTTAGGTATACTCATGTTGCTTTCCTTGTTGTTTATACGTGAACAGTTCTGTGAGTTTAAAGGTTAAAACCCACAGAGCTTTTTGATTAGTCGATCACTCTTGTATCAAATATTTGCAGCTTAGATTTGTCGTTATTGGCATGCTCCCTATGTTGTATTTCGACAGAGAAAGAGGCCTTCTCGATTTCCTCTTGGGTTAAATCAAATAAATCAAAGTGAACAACAACGCCTAAATGAGTTTGGCAATTTGCACAATTACTGACATCTCCACGGCTGAGTATACTTCTATGGCCTAAAAAGAACGTTTTCTCGCCAACTTGTGCATAGGCCCGTATCACAAATGAACCTTTGAAGTTTGCTCTGTTAATATTACTCACTTCGAGCTTTTTGGTGCTTTTTATAGTGATGTCCTCAAAAATACTGAGTTCTTCATTTTTTTCTCTATCGACTATGGTGCTTAGAGAACCATCACTGTATGTAAAACCCAGCTGGGTTTCGATATTGATGCAATCATTTGAGGTGTAATAAATCTCATCAGGAGCGTCGCCTTTTAAAAAGGGATAGAGGTTTGTTTCCATAGTGAGCTGTTCATCATCTTGTTGTCCTACTGCGGGACCTTGGCCACCCTTTGCTATGTCACCACTCGCGTTAGTACCTGGGTAGTTCGCAATGATTTCAAAATTATCGGTGTGACCATTTCGTACTTGCCACAGCCAAAACATGCGATCAACATTGCAATGATGGAAGAAGAAAATAGGGTCTAGGCCAGCTGTGTTGTTCTCACCCATATCGCCATTTGCTCCTGCTATGAGCCCAAACTCTCCTTGCTCTGGCACATCAAACCCGCCAACTGCCAAGTGCACATCATTGTGTGGATCTTCTAACGCAACTATCGTGTGCCCAGAGTTGTTTTGAGTCCACTCACTAGCAGAGACGACATTTGAAAAAGCCGTGTAATTTGGTGCATCTAAACAACGAAAATACTTGTATGCTGTACCAGTTGTTTTGGGCTTAGGGCTTTTATCTGAGGTGCTACCTGAAATGAGCCAAGCACGCACATTTTCATTGAGTAAAGCGGTATTTTCAGTATGATTCGGAAACTTATTGTTATGAATTTCAGTTTTTTCTTGCGCCGCTTGGGTTCCAACTAATCCTGATAGCGGGTAACGAACGGTTTTGTACCCTTCTGGCTTTGAATAAAGCGACTCGCCTTTAACATCCATCACGTCTTTTTGAAATATATATGATTGCAACGGGTTATCGACTAGGACACCATCAAGCTCATACTTTTCTTCGGTCAGTACTTTGGGAATACCCAGCCTAAGTGTTTCTTCACTGGTTTCATCCCAATAAGGCATCATGACATCAGGCTCGAAGCTTTGCAGAGCCTCTTCAATTCGTAAAACATATACTCGATGCCAAGTCGGAAAGAGCACATTACCATGATTGCAGTATCCACCCCAATATTGCTTCAAGGTTGCACCTTGCCCTTCAAATGGTTCACCGTGGTAGCCGCCAATGATAAAAAATGAATTTAGGTCATCTACTGGCAGAGACTTGATCCCTATCCAAGCTCGGATAAGGTCATCCAATGGTTTTGTATTTCCCTGGTCATACATATTCTGTAGTTCACGCACAGAATGACGAACTCGTAGCGTAGTCATAGTTGTTCCTTTTTCTATTTCGATGTTGTTGCTATTTGTGGGTGGCAGCAAAAGTAGATTTTGCAAATACTGAAGCTACCGGTACTAAAAAGAGCCATAAAAAACACCATGTTGAGATGACTTGCCATAGGGGTTAACGTTAAATGAGCAGATACCGATTGCTCTAAAATGACAGCGAGTAACATACCGGTGATCATTGCAAAGGTAGTTATGCCATAGATGGAAAACTTAGAGCGCGAGTCGGCTTGGTTGATGTATTGGTTACAGAAGAAGTAACACGAAGGCAGACAAAATAGAATCATAAACAGCATCATATTACTCCAGGTAGCGCTCGCTATGAGCTCGACTAGTTGAGGTACATTGGTATGGTGATGCATATGGTGATGGTGAGAATGGGCTTGCGCGGAGGTACCAGAGTCTATCCAATGCCCCAAAAACATTCCGATACCGCCAAAGCTAAACACTGACCAAAAATGTTTGAAAAGAGACTGGTAAAAAATATGTTCGCGTAAGACGGAATAACTTAATAGGAAAAGTATGCTGTAAAAAAGGCACTGAACAATACCGGCGATCAATAAAATATGCGCAGCTCCTACTAAATACAGAGCAATACAACTGTATAGAGTGTTGATCTTTCCTTTTATCAGTAAATGTGGGTACATAGCCTATCTCCTTTTGCATATTTTTGTTTTGCGAGTTTTGCTTGATGCTGGCTCAGTCAAATTGAATTGTGCAATTAATAAACACTAGCAGAGGAGTTGGAATAGTTTTATTACGAGGTATTACAGATAGATTTTTGCTGGATAACCATAAGTTTTGTTACTTGGCGCCGACTTATTTCCTTTGTTTATTTATACTGATTGCTTCTTGGCAATGGGTCTTCTATACAGCAGTTAACTTTTGATTAATTGAAATTTTTAAATTACTTCGGTTATATTGAAGTAGCAGCTAAGTATATATATTGAAAAAGAAATATTTTTAAGGAAGATTTAGTTAATGAAATATATTTGTCCAGAGTGTGACAAAACGATATTTAATCGAAGGCTATCTCATTCCGAGTTTTGTAATGCAGAGTTGCCTGAAGAATTACTGTATTCAACGGCAGACTTAGAACGGATAGAAAAAGAGTCTTTAGTATCAGAAAAATTTCAGGTCTTGCTTCGTGCACGTTACAACTAAAACTTGAAATACAGCTTTCAAGATTCGCTCCATCACCCCTGAAAATACAATTTAAATGAATAATGCGAGGCAAGGCGCGAAGCGGTCGAGCCATGCTGAGGCATGGGTGAGTAGCGTCTAGAGACGAACGAAGTTCGGCTAGCTATGAACGCGAGAAAAGGACTTCTAGCTGGAAAGCTTGCAGGGACGTTTAGCGCGCCGATTCATGGCGTTTATGTTCACATTTAAAATGTGTTTGAAGAATTAGTTTGATTTTTGGGGCGCCGAGGGATTCCAAAGGGAGGCCGGCGCAAGCCGTCCTTTGGCTGTCGTCGCCAGCGCGACAAATGCTAGATTGAAGCGAAAGTGTGAAGGATTACACTCAAACCAAATACATCACTACACCGAATACTCCCTCATTCCCTCTATACCAAAAATCATTCCACTGCGTTCACCATTAGGTAATAACAACTGAAATGCCTTATTGCGAAGGGCGATTGGGCGGTAATCGGCGATAGCTTGAAAACGTTCAACTACGCTGTAATGTACCAGCGGCATACAGTCTTCCAAGCAATCAACGCGCACTTGCCTTGGGTTTAATGTTTTTGATGACATAAAACCAGTGCGGGCTTTTTGGTGCAGTGGGCCATCAATTTGCGGGAAAATAGCGATATCGTCAGAGCCGATAGAGACCTCATTCTCACTAAGTTTTGAGTAATCGACTTGATGAAGTTCAAGCACTTGTAAACCAAAGTGTTTTGCCTCTTCAAGCATATAGCTTAGGCAAATGTCGGCAAGACCATCGTGCCAAAAGCCGCCGCCAATATCTGCATGCACACCAGCAAACCACACTTCTTTTACATTAGCACCCGGTGCCATCAACAGGGGTTGAAAAGCAATACGGCGTTCATCCATAGCAACTAAATGCACTGCCTGTTGAATTAGCGGGCTTACACTGTTGTTTTCAAAAACCACATCGCTTGCAGGCTGAGTGTGTGCGCTTAAATCAGGCATGCCGATAGACGCAACAGTGTCGTATGCACCTAAAAAAGTGATTTTTCGACCTTGCTCAGTGAGTTTGCTGGCAAAGCGTCTTGCAATTGCGGCGCCGCGGCTAAAACCAAAAATAAAAATGTGGTCATCACCTCTAAGGGTGAGGTAGTCATTGTATGCTTGCTTGTAAATGCTTTCTAAATCAGCGTATTCAGGTGCAAACATGGTATTTAACACTTGGCTTAACCAATTACCGTAGGTGCCAATGCCTGCGTAATAAAAACTTTTTTGCTGCTCAAAGGCGTGGCTTGTATTTACTAAATCACCACCGCAAAAAATATGGGTTTTTAAAATATTGCTGATGCTGCTGTTGTAAAATACATCATCCACATCACTGGGTTCGTTGCAGGTGCCATCGAAGCAAAATACGGCATTCATTTAAAACAGTCCTTGTTAATACTCGTTATTCTAAAAACCCATTCAAGGCTAATTGGTTAAGCTAAGCGCAATCATACTTTGTGCGATGTAGTAAGTTGCTAAAATAGCAGGTTGGCTCCACGCATATTCTTTAACAAAACGGCGATACGCCAAAATAGAGTCTGACACCATAAAAAACAGCGCACCAACAAAGGCGTAAAGGCTCATGTAGTGCCACGATAGCTGGAAGAAGTTGTAGCTTGTAAGCACCATTAAAGTCAGTGCCGTTGCATAGGCATAAACCGGAATACGCAACTTACCCAAATGTTTATTTAAAACGGCGATAAGTATGCCTGCATAGGCTAATAAAAAGAGCAGCAACCAACTATTAAACTCAAAGCCTGTGGTGTCGGTAAAGGCAATCACATAGGCTACATGGGCGATAAAAAATGCGATGAGTCCTTGCAGAAAATAATCTTTTTTCAGCATTAAGAATATGTCGCCAAGTAATGAGAAGACTAACCCGCCAAATACCCAGTAGTGTACCGGTGTGAAGGTAGTGGTTTGCAAATACGCAAGGCAAATTATCAAAATGGTGGTTAACGGCTTAAAAATATAACAGAGTGCGTCTTTTTTTAAGCTATCAAAGTAAATGTGACTGTATGCCGAAATAAAAATAAAAGGCAGAAGTGTATTAAACATAATTAACGGTTTTACAACAAAATTGTGTCCAAAATACGCAAGAACTGCGAAGAACTCAACAGTTTATAACAAAAAGCGGCACTTATTTTGTGCCGCTTTTAATTAATTTGCGCTGTGGTTAAATTAGCTTGCAGTGAAATTACTTTCAGTGTCGCTAACTTCAATCCAGTCGTTTTCATCCACCCAGTTTTGTTTACCATCGCTTACTGTGCGAATTGGCACGATGTATTCGCAGCTTACCTGTGGTTTAACCGAGGCAAATAGCGGCACGAAACCAAAACTGTAAGCGGTTTCAATAATCGCTTGTTGGTTTTGCGGGTCGATATCTGCCGCTTCATCAATGTAGATAGGAATACGGTATTTGCTTTGTTCTTTATCTGCCAATAAGTAGCGAATAAATAACATGCCGCACAGTAGCTTAATGGTAATACGGGTACCGTTTGAACCAGCAGAATCGATTTTATCAAAAGTATCTTGCTCGCCTGCGCGGTTAACCACTACAAAGCGAATATCAAATAAATCACTTAAGGTTAATCCGCCATTACCCGTGGCAAGCTCAATTAAGTGATCTTTTGCACGATTAATCTCTTTTTCATCAAACACTTGTTGGCTTAGTAAATCGAGGGTATCGCCGTTATCAAGCTTATTTGACGTAGAGATAATGGTATCAATACTTTCAATAAGCTGTTTGCGTGGCAATACTTCAATTTTAAAGCTCTGTAAGTTTGAAATACGGTGCTGGCTAATGCCGCTATTAAAGCTGTTCATTTCACGGCGCAGGCGATCTAAATCTTCGCGCAGCCCTTTAATGGTGGCGGCTACTTCGGTCAATGCCACACGCGCTTGGCGCTCAACCGCTTGTTGCTCGTTATCAAGGTTATGATACGCATTAATCACTTTTTGATACTTTACGTATTCGTCCGTTTCGCCATCAAATTTGGTAAGACCTGCGTTGTAAATATGCAGGTAGGTGTTTGATACGTTAACCGCAAAGTTTCTAAGCTCATGGCAGTCTTTGTTAAAGCCATGAATTAAATCGGCTAAGTTATCAAAATCAATGGCGATATCAATTGGGTAGGGCGTTGATTTACCTGTGTAAAAATCAAGGGTATGGTCAATACGCTCTGACTTTACTTGTGCTAAACGGGCACTTTGGCGCGCCAGCATATCGCGGTTAGCTTTAATAATTGAGCGTCTATCAGCAATGGTAGCAACGGCGTTTTGCACTTCGCTGAGTAACCCTTCTACTTCATCTTGCTCGCTTTCAAGCTGTGAGAGTAATAACTCTTGCGCCTCGATTGAGGCAAGCATAGTGGTGTATTTAGTAAATTGACTCAGTGCGGCTTCGTGCGCCATTACCGTTTGGTACAGGGTTTCTTTTTCCTGCTTTTTGCCTTCTAAATCAACGGCAACTTCTTTTTGTGCTAGTAGTTCTTTGAGCGATGTTTCAAACGCATTAATTTGCGCCTTAATGGTTTCTTTATCATCGCCTGATTGCATTTTAAGTGCGTTTAAGCCCTTTAACGGAATATCAATGCCTGGCAATTTGGCTACATTGCCTTCAATTGAACGGGAAATTAAATCAAGCAGTTCACTAAATGCCGTTTCATCATGAATGGCAATATCACTTTTACCTGACGTTGCCATGGTCATAATGTCGTGATTAAGCAGGCACGAAATATCTTCTACTTCTTTCAGTGATAAATCTTCACGCATGCGAGTAAATAAGTTGTACTCAAGGTTTTTAAGCTGCTGTTTTAAGCTTTTAATTTGCTTGGTGGCATCTTTAATGCGGAAATCTAAAGTAACAAGTGATTGCCCCTCGGCACTTGCAAGGGTATGCGAGAGCGCATCGTATTCTTTTTTAACTTGCGAAAGCTCGGCTTTTAACTGCGCTTCGTTAACCAGCTCAAACTCATTTTTAAGCGTTGAAAATTCACTAAACCAGGCATCGAGTTGGGTGCGTTTACGCTCAATCTCACGTAGTTGGCCTAAATACAGGCTTTGGCGCTGTTCAAACTCGATTTTTTCGCTTTCAATGCCTTCAAGCTGCTCGGTGATTTCAATCAGTTTGTTGTCGTTAAAATCGCTGTAATCAATTAAGGCCTTATCAATTTTTGGCGTAAAAGCAGCAAGTTTGCCTTTTAGTGCGCTTTGGTGCTCTAACATACTTTCAAGCGCGGTGATTGCTTCGCCGTTTTGCTCAAGCGCTTTTAATTCTATTTTGGCACGATTTACTTTTTCAAAGGCGCGTTGCCACACATCGTAAAAGTCGACCTTGGCATTTGACATATGACGCTCAAACACTTTTAACATAAAGCGTTTTACATCTTGTGCGCCAAGTTTATGTAAGTTAAGAATTCGGCGGAAAATCTCTTTATAAATCGGTGCATCATGGGCATGATTGAGCGGGATCATTTTAAGATTAAGCACGCTATCAAACGGGGTTGCGCCGCCAGTCAGTAGGGCGTTTAGCTCTTGTGCTTTAAGTTCATACGGAGCGTAACCTTTTTCACCTAACTCTTTAAATAGCTGAGTGTATTTTAAAATACGTTTGTTTTGTGTGTAGTCGGCTAAATCTAACTTACCGTGGTAGCAAAAATACTGGTAGCCATAACCTGCTACTTTACCAAGGCCTGCCACACCAATGACTACTGAGCCATGGGGGAGCTCTGCTTCAAGTAGAATATACGATTGATCAGACGCGAAATAGAATTTACGGGTTTCGTCAAGGTCGTGTCCGTCCCATTCGGTTAAACGTAAATCGTTAATTAGCGGAAACTGCAATGCGTTGATAACCGAGCTTTTACCTGTGTTATTAGGCGCACAAATAGAGCTACTTTTGTTGAGCGGGATCACGCATTTTGCGTAACCTGCAGTATTTAATAGGGCAAGTTTGTTTAATCCATATAATTCAGTCATTACACTTGCTCCTCGTCCATGTGACTTTGAAAATTGCTAATATCGTTTAGGGCATCTAAATAGCGGTGCGCAGAGGCAAGAATACGAAAACCCAGTTCAGTTTCGCGGGCAACACCAAGCCTTACCATACGTAAAAACACATCACGGCGCATATCGCTACCTGAAAAGATCTCTAGCTGATCAAATAAATGCTTGTTGTTTTGCACTAAGGTCATCATCAGTTCAAGGTCGATATCGGTATCGAAAAGGGCAACCAGCGGATCTTTACCTAGGTTGGCGTAGTGCTCAATCAGTACATAAATGCTAAGGGCGAATGAGCGTGAGATTTTACCCATATTTGGGGTGCCCTCATCCACTTGCAGGTAATAAAACCCGCGAGCGTCGTGAACAAGGGTTTGGCCAAGTGCCGCAAAAAGTGCTTCATACGCATCAAACTCTTGGTCAAGTTGTTGAAAGAGTTGGCTGTCTTGCTCGCAAATATGGTAGCCAGACACCAGTTTTTTATTGATTGCTTTAAGTTCTGAAAGCAATGATAAATCGATTTGAGACATAAAAATTAATCCGATGAAACTGAACGTGCGAGATACGGCTTGAGCGTAAGTTGTTTATTGCCACTTTGAATGGTCACTTGCTCGCCGTGTGAAATAGCGAGCATGTTATCGCTTGCTAGCTTTTGGTAAAGGTATAACAACTCGTCAGTTTCTAGTTCATCATAGGTGGTCGTTAAGAAATCCATAATAGACGCTTTTTTGCTGCGTTTAGCTTGGGTAAAGCGTTGTTTTACTTGGTTGTAATCAGGAATGTTAGGTGCAATGTATTGATTTACCGCACTCATATCCGGTAATTCGTATTCGTCGTGCTCAAATTCTGCCAGCTCAGCCATATACGCAGTGATTTGGTTGTTAGAACCAAGCGATAATCGCTGGGCTTCTGAGCTAAAGTACGGCATAAATTTCCCCAGGATTTTATCCACCCCTTGTTTACGAATAAGCGCAAGTACCTCTGAGGTTTGCTTGGTTAGCTGGGTATTGCGGCGCAATTCTTCACGCAGTGGCAATAATACATCGGCACTTTTGGTAAGAGACTGCTGACCAATAAGGTACATATCTAAAATACGGCTGCGTAGTTGCTCTAGCTGGCGTTTCTCGTGTTTAAATTTGCCAAGGGTGGTGAAGTGCAAAATCAAATCACTTAGTGAGGCTTCAATTTGCTCAAAACACAATTTAAACTCGCCGCCAATATCCACCATATTTAGCATTGGCTCGATGTATTCATCAAATGCTTCAATGACCGCTTTATAGCGTTTTGCCAGCGTTAAATTAGAGTCGTTAGATTTAGCTTGTTCAACAAGGTTAAAAATAGCGTTTTGATTATGTTGGAATAATTTAACAATTTTACGCACGCGCTCATCCATAATGCGGGCATTTCGTTTAATTTCCATTTCATCGTCGTTAAAGCCCGCGTTAGATAAGCGTTGGTTTAAGCGTGCTAAATCGTCAACGAGTACGTGAATCTCGCCAACGAGGCCAAGGCTTTCTTCTTGCAATAAAAACTGCGAAAAATCGGCAATAGCACGGTTAATTTCGAGCTGTGACGATTTAGCTAGAGGTATGATGATCTCTAACTGGATCAACTTGTTAATTTGCTTAAATACCGCCTCGGAAGAGAGTTTTGGTTCTAATTTTTTTAACAAGCTTTGGGCATCTTGGAAGCTAAAATCGCCAAAATCAAAGCGTTTAATTAAGGCTTCAATCAGTGACCAATTGTCTACCAAGGTTGCTAGAATTCTTTTAGGTGGGATCATATTTATCCACGTTAACTTGATATCTATCCAAAAAGTAAATTTTTTATAAAAAAAATGTGTAATTAGGCTAAAACCGTAGTGGTTTTAGGTAATCTTCAGTGCTACACTTCGCGCCGCTCAACAGGCTTATTATCGACCGCAGGTTGGGTGTTCGTTCAAATTTTTAACTCAACTCTACAGGTTAAAATAACAAGATGGTGTCAGGTGTTATTCTCGCGCTGATAATAATCGCATTCGTGCTGATTGTTATAGAGGATATTATCCATGTAAACAAAGCCAAAACAACGCTATTTTTTGGAACTTTGTGCTGGATTATTCTCTTTATTTCCCCTTTACATGGGCAAAGCCCAGAATCTGTTCAAAAAGAACTCGATCATAATATTTTAGAAATTGCGACCTTGTGGTTGTTTTTGATGGCAGCGATGACCTTTGTTGCTTATTTAAACTCCAAAGGGTTTATTCAAAGCTTGGTGCATAGGGTATTGCCTAATGAAATGAGCGAGCGCAATTTAATGTATTTAATCGGTGCGTTTGCATTTTTCTTCTCGTCGATTTCTGACAACATCACCGCAACGCTGATATCACTGGCGGTTGTGATGTCGTTAAAGCTTGATGCCAAAAAACTCATTAAGTATGCCACGCTTATTGTATTTGCAGTGAACTCAGGTGGGGTATCGCTTATCACCGGTGATGTAACGACCTTAATGATTTTCCTTGCAGATAAAGTCACCATTGCTAACTTATTGTTGCTTGTCGCTCCTGCAGCGTTATCGGTATTTATTTTAGCGGCCATGCTGAGTATGGGCATGAAAGGCACCATTACCTTTGAAAAAGTCGAACTGCGCCGTATTGAAAAAACTGATATCACTATTGCCTGTATTTTTGTTTCGACCATCGTAGCCACGCTAATGTTTAGTGTGTGGTATCACATTCCGCCATTATTAACCTTTTTATTTGGTTTATCGCTAATGTTCTTAGTAGCGCAATTCTTAATGCGCAAAAAAGATGTGAATAAAAAGATTATCGATTACGTGCGTGAAATTGAGTATGACACCTTATTATTCTTTGTGGGTGTGTTATTACTTGTAGGTGCGATGAAAGAAATTGGAGTGTTGAATCAATTTACCCACCTTTATGAAGTACTTGCACCTGAATATGCAAACTACTTTATGGGTATTTTGTCAGCGGCCGTTGATAACGTACCGCTTACCGCAGCACTTTTAAAAGCAGATATCGTAATGGATACACGTCAGTGGTTAACCTTTACCTATGCAACCGGTGTAGGCGGCTCAATGCTAATTATCGGTTCAGCTGCGGGTATTATTGCAATGAGCAAAATTAAGGAACTTACCTTTGTAAGTTACCTACGCATGTTTATGTATTTGATGATTGCCTATACCATTGGTTATTCATCATCGTATTTAGTTGGTTGTTTATTTATTAATTAGTGATTGACAGCTAGACGGCTAAACGGTAAATTTCAAAAGCCTTCTTTTTAGAAGGCTTTTTGTTTGCTGTAATGCGATAAACATTATTGTTGCATGCAAACAACAGAAGAGGTGCATTAACCAGGTAGTAGATTCGAGGGCGCATTCCCGACGACGGTCTATCAGGGGGTTAAATGCCGAGGAGTGATCTGGATTTGTGGCCAGCTCGCTTCGGTTCTAGAAGTTGAATCTTCGGGACTGTCACCTGTAACAGGTGGAGAGCTTCTGGCAGAGACTATCCTGATGTAATCAATCACGTTCCTTGCCAAGTTCTCCTTATTAAGATTTAAAGGAGAGACCGTGTCTAATTCGAGTATTAATGTAGCAAAATTTGGTGGTACCAGTGTCGCAGACTATGACGCTATGGTGCGCTGCGCCGAAATTGTTATATCAAACCCAAACACCTGTTTAGTTGCCGTAAGTGCAAGCTCTGGTGTTACAAATCATTTAGTAAGCCTTGCAAATGACGATTTGACGGACGCTGCACGCCAAGAGCATATTGACGCAGTGGTAGCCATTCAGCACAAAATTACTGAAAAACTCACATTAGATGACGACATTACCGAAGGTTTTTTAGCAACACTTGAAGCGTTTAAAACCTTTGCATTACAAAACGAATTTGATGACAAAGCGAGCGATGAACTATTAAGTTTTGGTGAGCGTTTATCATCGTATTTATTTACCCAAGTTTTACGCAGCTTAGGTGCACAATCGCTGCGCTTTGATGCACGCGAAGTGCTCGCGACAAATTCACATTTTGGTAAAGCAGAACCTAATGTTGAACGCACTCGTGAATTAGCACAATCAAACTTATTGCCGTTATTAAGCGAAAGTATTGTTGTTACCCAAGGTTTTATTGGTGCAAATAGCCAAGGTGACACAACCACGCTTGGCCGTGGTGGTTCTGATTACAGTGCAGCATTATTGGCTGAAGCGGTTGATGCAAAAGCTGTTTACATTTGGACAGATGTAGTGGGTATTTTTAGTACAGATCCCCGTTTATGTGTTAAAGCGGCGCCGATTGCCAAACTGAGCTTTGATGAAGCGGCAGAAATGGCAACCTTTGGCGCGAAAGTATTACATCCAGCCACTATTTTACCAGCAAGTCGCAGTGGCATTAGTGTGTTTGTTGGTTCGAGCAAAGCGCCAGAGCAAGGTGGTACTTGGATTGAAAAAGAAAAATCAGAACAAGCGGGCATTCGCGCGGTCACACAGCGTAAAAATCAAATACTATTAACGGTTAAAAGCCCTGAAATGCTGCTTGCAAGCGGCTTTTTAGCACGCGTGTTTACCATTTTAGCGAAGTACAATATTTCGGTCGATTTAGTGACTACATCTGAAATCAGTGTTGCGTTAACGTTAGATAACGCGCCGAATGCATCACGCCCGGAGCTTGAACAAGCTTGTCTTGATGAGTTAAGCGAGTTTTGTCATGTAACGGTTGAGAATAATTTAACACTGGTGGCATTAATCGGCTCTGAAATTCAATTACGTCACGGCGAAATTAATTTAATGGGTGTACTCAGTGATTTTAATATTCGTTTAATTTGCCATGGCGCAAGTAAGCACAACTTATGTTTCTTAGTTGAGCAAACTGAATCAGATAACGTGGTGCAAGCGATTCACAGTCGTTTGCTCGAAGCCTGTTAAGTCGGGTGTAAGAGAAACTTCAATAAGCGCTGGTGGCTGTTTAACAGTCATTGGCGTTGCCAAACTAAAATCAAACCCATTAATTTGGCAGCTATAGGCTGCTAAATTATGTTTTGCATATCCATGATATACATTAGGCGCAAGCAGCTGGGCGATAGGCATGGCAACAGCTTTGGCAAGAGCCTCTTTTAATGTCCAAATACGAAAAAAAGTATCGGACATAGGGCTTGCTCTCTCAATTTCATTAATTTCATCAATATGATAAAAGTGCTTGGCTAGTTTTAAAAAAGGGCGCTTTTGCGACATAAATTCAAGGTCGATGCCCATACGCTCTGGCTCACGTGCTAAATATACCGCAACCCAGCCTTTGGAGTGACTTATCACCAGTGAAAGTGGCAGGGTGTTGTTTTGATATTTAATCACCAAACGTGCAGTGTGTTCATCAAAAAAGGTGGTGAGTTCAGCGGCTTCATACGCAAAAAACTGTTGCGCTAATTGCTTAATTAAATAACGCGAGGCTAAGTATTCGCGTTTAGCGCTTTCTAACTTGCGCCTTTCTAAAATGCTAATTTCATGCGCGGATAATAAACTGGTGATGTTTATTTGGTCGAAATTAAGGGCTTGGCTATTGGCTATAACTAAATTAATTGGTGAGTTAGGGCTTAGCACGCTAAAATGCGCGCGCTCAGGCGAGATGCCTGTGATTGGTGGTTTTTTGTTGTTAATCGTTTCCATACCCGATAGATTAGTCTTTTAGCCAAGCGCAGTATTACAATTTGCTACAGTATATCTTGCTTGGTTACGTAAGTCGTGGTGTAGATAATAAAAATAAGAGTTCAATATGGCACAAATTAGAGATGGCTTTCAAAGTCGCTTAGGTTTTGTATTAGCTGCGGCAGGCGCCGCGGTTGGCTTAGGTAATATTTGGGGCTTCCCAACACAAGCGGCAAACCACGGTGGTGGTGCATTTTTGTTGGTTTACTTTATTGTAATTTTTTTACTGGCGTTACCTGCGCTTTTTACTGAACTCTATATTGGTCACAGTGCACAAGCGAACCCCGTAAAGGCGTTGGCTGAAGCGTGCCAATCTACCAGCAAGAAAATGGGCGCGGCAGCAGGTTATATTGGCCTTGGCGGCGCCATTGTGATGCTCAGCTTTTACAGCATCGTTGCTGGCTGGATGCTGGCGTTTGCACTTGAACCAATCGCTACATTCTTTGGCTTTACTGACATTGCAAATTTCTTAAAATCAGATTCAATATTGCGCAACTTTATTTTTACGCCGCTGATGCTGATATTAACCGCGAGTATTATTTTAAAAGGGGTTAAGTCGGGGATTGAGGTGTGGTCGCGCCGATTAATGCCGGTTTTATTGGTATTACTGCTTACGTTAATTGCCTATATTGCGACGTTAGATGGCGCAAGCGAAGGGTTTAATGCTTATTTAGTGCCTGATTTTAGTAAAGTCACTGATCCAGATTTAATTATTGCAGCAATGGGGCAAGCGTTTTTCTCGTTATCGCTGGGTGTTGGCTGCATGATGATTTATGGCTCGTATCTAAAACGAGATGCTAACGTAGCAAAAATGTCGATTTCGGTTGCCATGCTTGATACCAGCGTTGCGTTTTTAGCGGGCTTGCTGATTATTCCGGCACTTTATGTGGCACAAGCGCAGGGTGTTGAGATTATGCAAGGTGGCAAGTTGATTGGTGAAGGGCAGTTAATTTTCGCTGTGTTACCTCAGCTGTTTGCTACCTTAGGTGCCTTTGGTTTAGTGGTAGCGTTTGTCTTTTTTGTATTAATGTCGATTGCATCGCTAACGTCAACAATTTCATCGACAGAAATTCCAGTATCGTTTTTAGTAGAAAACCATGGTTTTGATAGAAAACCTGCAACTTGGCTAGTAACGGTTGTTGTGGGTATTTGTTCAAGTGTGATTATCGTTAACTTTGAATGGTTGTTTGGCTTAGTGATCACCGTATTTACCCAATATCAATTACCATTAATGGGGCTATTTTACTTTGTGGTTGTGGGGTGGCTTTGGAAGCGCGGTAACAAACTGCACGAATCAAACAAACTTGGTTATAAAGTGCTCGCAAATTATATTCGCTTTATTTGCCCAATCTTGATGTTAGCGGTGTTTGCTAACGTGGCATTTAAGTAATAGGTTATTGGTACAAAAAAGCGCGTTTTAAACGCGCTTTTTTATTTAACTTCATTAGTTAATGGTAAATTGGCAATAAATTCATTCACATTGTGAAGTGTGGTTGCCACAATTTCGCTCATTGCTTCTTGTGTGAAAAAGCCTTGGTGGCCAGTGATCAGCACATTGGGAAAGGTGAGTAGACGCTGAAATACATCGTCATCGATAATCTCACAGCTCATATCTTTAAAAAATAGCTCTGATTCTTGTTCATATACATCAAGCGCTAAATAACCTAACTTGCGCGATTTAAGTGCGCGAATACATGCAGCAGTATCAATTAACGCGCCGCGACTTGTGTTTACAAGCATTACGCCCGGTTTCATTTGCTCAAGTGCCTGTTCATTGATGATGTGCAAAGTGTCGTTGGTAAGTGGGCAGTGCAGGGCAATAATATCGGATTGCTGGTAGAGGACCTCTAGGCTAACGGGGGTCGCGATATTGCTTTCAGCAAAGGGATCAAAGTAAATAACATTAGCGCCAAAGCCATTTAAAATTCGAACAAATGCGCTACCTATTTTGCCAAGGCCAATTACGCCAACGGTTTTATTATGTAGATTAAAGCCAAGCAGTCCATTTAAATCAAAGTTGTTTTCTTTAACGCGGTTGTACGCTTTATGGGTTTTACGCGAGAGCGTTAAAATTAGTGCTAAACAATGCTCGGCAACCGCCTCAGGGCTGTACGCAGGCACCCGTACTACGACCATTTGGCACTGATTTGCGGCTGAGATATCCACGTTATTAAAACCTGCACAACGAAGTGCAATGAGTTTTATGCCAATTTCGTTTAGGGCGTTAATCACTGTTTCATTGAGCGTATCATTAACAAAGCAACATACCGCATCAAACCCCTCGGCAAGTTTTACAGAGATTCCGTTAAGTGGCTGCGTAAAATATTCAGCTGTTATATCGTTTGGCAATTGGCTGTCAAATGCGCTGATATCGTACTTTTGCGCGCTAAAAAACGCGATGCGAAATGGTGCTGTAGTCATATAGAGATCCTTGGCAAAATGTAGGCCTATAATTCAATGTGTTAAATGATTATACTCAATCGCAGTTTTGTAAAGATTAAAAGTGAGTAAGTTATGTCGTTAAAAGTTGCGTTTATTGGCCTAGGTGTAATGGGTTACCCAATGGCGGGTCATCTTAAAAATGCAGGCTATGAAACATGTGTTTATAACCGCACCACTACAAAAGCGCAAAAATGGGCCAATGAATATTTGGGTAGCTTTGCCGAAACGCCAAAAGCAGCGTCTGAAAACGCAGACTTTGTGTTTGTTTGCGTTGGCAACGACGATGACTTACGTCAAGTGGTAAAAGGCGAAGATGGCATACTTGCTGGATTAAAACCGGGCGCTGTTATTGTGGATCACACTACAACCTCGGCTGAAGTTGCAAAAGAATTGGCGCTGCTTGCAAAAGCACAGGGCAATGACTTTATTGATGCACCTGTTTCTGGCGGGCAAGCTGGCGCAGAAAATGGTGTATTAACCGTAATGTGTGGCGGTGATGACGCGATGTTTGCAAAAGCGCAGCCGGTTATGGCGGCATTTTCTCAGTTTAGCCAATTACTGGGGCCGGTTGGTTCAGGCCAACTTTGCAAAATGGTAAATCAGATTTGTATAGCGGGGTTAGTACAAGGACTTGCTGAAGGCATGCACTTTGCGATGAATGCAGGGCTTGATGGCGAAAAAGTGGTTGAGACCATTGCCAAAGGCGCTGCGGGTTCATGGCAAATGGAAAATCGTCATAAAACCATGCTTAAGGGCGAATATGAGTTTGGTTTTGCCGTTGATTGGATGCGTAAAGATTTAGGAATTGCGCTAGATGAAGCACGTAAAAATGGTTCACAGCTGCCAGTAACAGCAATTGTTGACCAGTTTTACAGTGAAGTACAAAACTTAGGCGGTGGCCGCTATGATACCTCGAGTTTATTAGCGCGTTTGCAGTCTTTTAAACAAAAATAATCAATATGAGAATTAACAGCCCAAGATAAAGTGGGCTGTTAGTGTTTACAATTTAATATCGAAATTATGACTAGCAGGGATATTGCCACACGCAGACAAGGAAATAACCTCAGCGATATTGATGCGCTTCATTTCGCCATCAGTTAGCTGAACTTCCAGCCATTCAACTCCTTGATATGTCTTTAAATCCACAGCTTTACCTTGATAGGTCACATTGCCTTTAACTGTGGTGCGAATATTACTTTGGCGCATACAGACAATTTCAAAATAATCATGTAAATCGCAGCTAATTCGTTTTGTCATTATAAGCTCTGTGCGTAATGATAAAGTGATTTTAGTATCGCCATTTTCTTTTCATCACTTTCATGTTCATGGGCTAAATTTTCGAGTGTCAGCATAAATTCATTGGCGTCAATTGAAGGATTATCTTCGCCATGCATGAGTTTGCTTTGGCAGTATTTTCGCCATTTTTCGAGCTCTTGGTGACTTAAGCTTTCTGGCCAGTTGCGAGCGCGATAGCGAAACAGCAATTCGCTGTATTTTGCATCGTCAAATTCTAGTTGCAAACCGGCGAGTTGGCTTGGCTCTGTGGTGCGGATAATATCAAATTTCGATTTATCACCACTTGATGCAAAACCCTGGTAAAGTGCGTAGTCCGGATTTTTAATAGGGGTTAAGTGACTGTCGTCGTTAAATACTTCAACTACTTTTTCACGTAATTCTGGGTGGGCGCGCAGCAACTTAAGGTTTGCTAAACACGCTTCTCTATCTATGCCTAATCGCTCTGCGTTTTCTGGTAACAGGGTTTTTGCCGGTGCGATAAATGGGCATTTATTAACATGGACTTGCTTTAAGCCAATAGGAAGTTGCTCATCTGTGAGGTTTTCACGTTTTGTATAAAGACGCTCTCGAATTTCTTCAACACTTAATTCAATCAAAGGCGTTGGATCAAGTGCTAAATTAAAACAGATAACCGCATTTTTATTTTGGTGATGAAACGCCATTGGTGCAATCCAGGTTGTGCATCCTTGGCTTGCTGGTATTTTTGAAGAGACATGTACCAGTGGCGTCATATTGAATACATCTACTAAATCTTGCGCAGCTTTTTTAAAGCGCAAATTAAAATAGTAGTGGTACATTTTTGGCTGTTTGTCTTTGATGAGTTTTGCCAATGCGATGGTTGCCGTTACATCGCTTAATGCATCGTGGGCGTTGCCGTGGTCAATACCGTTTGCTGCTGTTAAATCTTCGAGTTTAAAGCTTGGCGTACCATCTTCTTTTTCGGGCCAGTTAATGCCTTCAGGTCTTAGTGCATAGGTTGCTCGCACTAAGTCAATAATGTCCCAGCGGCTATTTCCGTTTTGCCATTCTCTTGCGTATGGGTCGTAAAAATTGCGATAAAAAGTATAACGCGATATCTCATCATCAAAACGAATGCTGTTGTAACCTGCAACACAGGTTTGCTCTTTGGCAAATTCCAAATGAATCTTGCTAATAAATTCTGCTTCACATAGGCCGTGTTTCATTGCGTGCTGTGGTGTAATACCCGTCACTAGCGCTGCCATAGGGTGAGGCAGATAGTCGGCCTGTGGTTTACAGTAAATGACCAGTGGTTCACCAATAATATTAAGATCAAAATCGGTTCGGATACCCGCAAATTGGCTTGGTCTATCTTTTTGTGGGGTTGCCCCCCAAGTTTCATAATCGTGCCAGTATATTGTGGGTTGGTCTTGGTTCTGCATAAATACTTAGTTCATTCTTAATGTGCGTGGTGTTTGAGCGAGTAACTCTTAGCCATCTGTGTATTATTGTGCGCTAGCATATCATTTAACTGTATTTTTGTCTTACTCCACTAAGATTAACGTATTGGGTTGGTTTTGGTATTTATTAACAGGAAATGCAGCGCGTTAATGTTTGGTGTAATTCGAGGCGAGTCATCTTGGTAAAGTAGCGTTTAATGCGTGTAACAACTTGATTTTGGGAACAACGTATTTTGATTTAAATCAAAAGAGGGTTTTGCAGTTACACAGTGCGGACATTCGTCCTTATAATCTATAATCACATTAGTGAGAATGATGCGTGCAAAACACATCCCTTGAAATTATTTGATAAGTGTATGAGCCATAAAGGCTCTTCACTTTTTTATTTTGGTGAAACTTATGCAATTACCTACGGTTGATTATACCGCTGAAAACGCGGCTGAACAGTTTGTTGAGTCGTTAAGAAATACTGGCTTCGGTGTATTAAAAAACCACCCAATTTCGCAAGAATTAGTCGAATCTATTTATAAAAATTGGCAGGCATTCTTTTTTTCGAATGAAAAACACGATTTTTTATTTAGTAAAGAAACGCAAGATGGTTATTTTCCGCCAGAGGTGTCTGAGGTAGCGAAAGGCTTCACTAAAAAAGATATCAAGGAATATTATCACGTTTATCCAAAAGGACGAGTACCTGCGCAGCTAGAAGCTGAGATCCGTGAGTACTATCGTTTAGCAAACGAGTTTGCATCGACATTACTTAGTTGGGTGCAAGAATACGCACCAGCAGATGTGAAAGCGAAATTCTCAATCGATTTGAAAGACATGATTTCAAATTCAGAGCAAACATTATTACGTGTGTTACATTACCCGCCGATGACAGGTGATGAAGAGCCAGGTGCTATTCGTGCTGCGGCACACGGTGATATTAACTTGCTAACTGTGTTACCGGCTGCAAATGAGCCAGGTTTGCAAGTACAAGACAAAGAGGGCGGTTGGTTAGACGTGCCGTGCGACTTTGGTAACTTAATCATTAATATTGGTGACATGTTGCAAGAAGCGTCGGGTGGTTATTTCCCATCAACAATTCACCGTGTAATCAACCCAACAGGTAAAGCGTCAGATAAATCACGTATTTCATTGCCGCTTTTCTTACACCCTCGTCCAGATGTAGTGCTTTCAGAGCGTTACACAGCTGATGAGTACTTAAACGAACGTTTAAGAGAATTGGGTGTAAAATAACCTGAGCGAACACAAAAGCATATTGTGTTGAATAAACATAAAAAAGCCCGCAACCGCGGGCTTTTTTAGTTAGTTATAACCGCGTTCAAAACATTTTTCATCTTGAGTCGGTTGAAACGGCTTACTAGCATGTTTGTTATTAACCGGTTGTTGTCGGTTAGTGGGCGGGCATAAGCTGCCTGTTGAGTTTCCCATATTTTGCATTCCTGTTGTCATTGGTGATTGCGTTAGCGTCACGTCAAGTTATACAAAACTTATAAAAAGTGACCGAAAATTTACACTCAGTAATTTAACAACAGCAAATTGTAATTGTATTTATCTTAAACTGGTTGTACCTGCCTAAGTTGCTGCGTTTAACCAAGTTAGTGTAGTTGTAACAGGAAATTTGTATTTTGTATACACTATGAATTGAGAAAGTTCACTTTTTAAGCAGTTTTTCTACTGCGGTAAGTAAACGCGTGGGGTCAAACGGTTTTGTAAGCCAGCCACTGGCACCGCTGTTTTTGGCTTTTTCTTTTTTATAACCGCTCGATTCTGTGGTCAGCATAAGAATTGGCACATATTGATGTCCAGGTAGTCGCCTGATTTTTGGGATTAAGCTCAAACCTGTCATATTGGGCATATTAATATCAGTGATCACCATATCAAACTGTTGTGAGCGCAGTTTGTCCATTGCATCAACACCATCAACCGCAGTTACTACATCATAACCAGCACCGGTTAGTATTGCTTGGATCATTGAGCGAATAGTTTGCTGGTCATCCACTGCTAATATATGCGCCATGAGTTTCTCCTTGTACTCTTATTTCGTATTAAAAAACCTTAGTAAATTGGATGTATTCTTCCGTTATTTTTGTATTGTTTAGCGATTATCTATTAATTGTAAAGCGCAATACATTTTTAATGACTGCGCGATAATTTGTTTTGCTGAAAATTTTGACAGCGCTTTTAGACAAAACGTCTGTGGCCTTGTTCATAAATTGCATGATGGTGCTGATCGATTGCGCGAAGCACATCGCTGCGAGTGATCACCCCAACCAAGCGTTTGCTGCTATCTACCACGGGATAGATTTTGGGTTTATTTGTTAACATGGTCTGCGCTAAATCCAGCACTGAGTGTTCTTCATCTATCGCCAGTACATCAGTACGCATAATATCAACCACTTTATAATGGCTTTCATTTTGATAGGTGTCTTCGAGCATACGCTCAAGGCAATCTTGCTCAGATAAAAAACCAACTACATGTTTGTGTTCATCAAGCACTGGTCCGCCAGTTTGATGTGAGATTAACAGTCGCTCAGACGCTTCGCTAACAGTCATATGAACAGAAAAGGACACGGCGCGATGCGTCATGTAATCTTTTACTTTAATTGAATTCATGGCACGGTCTCTTTTGGCTTTGTTTATCCTAAGCTTAGTTTGTAACTTTGTGATTTGCCAAAGAGAAAAGCGCTCTGTAAGACTAAAATATGACAATTGATTTTTACGCGCCGTAAATTGTGATTTTTGGCTTATTAATTTGACATATTAGGCACAAAGCGCGAATCTGAAATGGCTGCGTCAGGTATGGCTATAAGAGTTGTTGGTATCTGCCATTGGCTTGAACTCATTAGGCAGCGCTTGTTTGGCGTTTATACTGCTTTATCGTTTATTTATTTAGAGTACTACACCACAATCGCTCTGCCTTGTCTAAATGCCAAACAAACTGCTGCAGAAATAGACAGGAAAGGTCAACACGCTCTAGTTTGCCAAGATAACGATTGTAATTAAAAGTATACGATAGGCGTTTTTGTTGAATACGATTTAGACGACTAAAAGTAAACATTTGGTCGTTGTTAAGTGTGAACTCGGTTCGCTATTAGTCGTATAAGCCTAAATTAAATATTAAATAAAACATATGGTTATGCTGATATTAATTAATGATAAGCAAAAACTATAAAAATTTAATGACAACGCTGTCATTATTTGTGTAACATTAAATCAACACTTGGGTTGAGGAAATGCGTAAAAGTGGATAGTAAACACAATTAACAAACAGATGTGTTCAGTGCTTTTACGGAAAAATTATAAGAATTGAGGTTGTTTAATGGTTGCAAGTAGTGCAAATAAAGAGCAAATCTTTATTGGAATAGACGGTGGCGGTACAAAGTGTCGTGCAACCGTATTTTCGAGCCAAAATGGGGTATTAGGCACGGGCTTGGGCGGTCCTGCTAACCCGTTACATGGCCTAGACCGCACGCTTGAATCCATTATGGTTTCAACTCAGTTAGCAATTCAAGACGCAGGCTTAAACCTCGATAGAGTAAACGATGTGGTTGCAGGTCTTGGTCTTGCTGGCGTCAATCTGCCTGGTTTATATCAACAAATTCAAGATTGGCACCATCCATTTAAAAAGATGTTTCTGACAACAGATCTTCACACTGCATGTATTGGTGCGCATGAAGGGCAGGATGGGGCTGTGATTATTACCGGAACTGGTTCGTGTGGTTTTTCATTTGTGAATGGTCAGAGCACGATATTAGGCGGACATGGCTTTGCACAAGGCGACAAAGGTAGCGGTGCATGGCTTGGCTTAGAAGCGGTAAAATCAGCATTATTAAGCTTAGATGGTCTTGGACCAAAAACATCACTTGCCGATATACTGTTAGCGCATTTTAAAGTAACAGATGCAATGGGCATCGCCGAAGCAATGGCGGGCAAACCATCAAGCAGTTATGCGCAGTTGGCGCGTCCAGTACTTGAAGAAGCAAAGAAAGGCGATGAGGTTGCACTTGCAATCGTAAAAGATGGTGCACGTTACATCAGCGATTTAGCCAATAAGCTATTACAAAATAACCCACCGCGTTTATCGATGATTGGCGGATTAGCCGAGCCATTACAAGAATGGTTAGATAAAGACGTGGTGGCAAATGTTAAACCTGCAATGCAGCCGCCAGAAATGGGCGCCGTTTATTTTGCGCAAAACTCAATTAAAGGGTAATTATGTCAGCTACGAAGTATTTTGCGACACGCTTATTTAGCGGTGAACAGTTTGTTCAAAATGTGACGTTTAGTGTTGAAGACGGCGTGATCACAGCGTTTGAGTATGGTCAAAGTGAAAATGCGATTGTACTTGAAGGCACCGTTGTTCCGGGCTTTATCGATGTACAAGTCAATGGCGGTGGTGGTGCATTTTTTAACGCCGATCAAAGTGTAAATTGCGTTGATGCGATTGCAAAAGCGCATGGCCAATTTGGTACAACTGCATTATTACCAACACTTATTACAGACAGCGTTGAAGTAATGGAACGCGCTGCTGACGCCACAGCTCAGGCAATTAAAGATCAAGTGCCGGGTATTGTAGGCGTACATTTTGAAGGCCCACATTTATCAATGCCGAAAAAGGGCACACATAGCGAAAAGTTTATTCGCTCAATTACTGAAGCGGAATTTGCAGTATTTGAGCGCCAAGATTTAGGCATCAAGGTAGTTACCTTAGCGCCAGAAAACGTATCTGCCAGCGACATTAAACGTCTTGTTGCAGCGGGTGTGAAAGTATCTATTGGTCACACTAATGCTGATTATCCAACGGTATTAGCTGCACTTGAAGCCGGTGCTGACGGTTTTACCCATTTATATAACGCGATGAGTGCGTTCACTTCACGCGAACCTGGTGTAGTTGGGGCAGCATTAACTGACACCAACGCATGGTGCGGCTTAATTGTTGACGGTCATCATGTTCACCCAGTATCTGCAAAATTTGCTATCGATAGCAAAACCCGTGGCAAAATTATGCTAGTAACAGATGCGATGCCACCTGTGGGTACTGACGATATGGAGTTTGACTTCTTTGATGGTCGTAAAGTGATCCGCACTGGCGATAGATTAAATTCAACCACAGGTGAATTAGCAGGCAGCGTGTTAGACATGGCAGGTGCGGTACGTAATACCATTAACACTCTTGATGTTAGTTATGCTGAAGCACTGAGAATGGCATCACTTTACCCAGCACAGTACTTAGGTTTAGGTAATCGAAAAGGGCGATTAGTGGTTGGCGCAGATGCTGACTTTGTGGTGATGGACAATGAATTTTATGCACGAGAAACCTATGTTGCTGGTGCAAAGCGATAATTGATTCCTGGGCAAAAACCCTGCTTTGAAGTAACAAGCAGGGCTTTTTTTTATCTAAAAGAAAGTAAAAAAACAGCGTGTATTTTTAGGGGAAGTACACACGTAATTAGACTTAAGTGATACCAACGGATTGTTTCACTCGGTATTATTATGCCAATTCGCTTAACGCGTTAATCACTTTAGCGAGCTAAATTTATTGCTTATTGCGTTCGAATTTATTTATGTAACATGTCTACATAAGAAAAATTCCGCTTACTTGGCATATTATTTTTAAGCGCTAGAGCTGAGAGCACACGTAACAGCATTGGTATTACAAGTATAAAAACGAGGTTGTCGTGAGCGATACAAATAAGAAAACGAAGAAACGATTAGCATCACTTGATGCACTGCGTGGCTTTGACATGTTTTGGATTTTAGGCGGTGAGAAAGTGTTTGCCGCCTTGTTTGTTTTAACTGGCTGGGCTGGATGGAAAGTTGCAGAGTCGCAAACATTACATAGTCAGTGGCACGGTTTTACCTTTTACGATTTGATTTTCCCTTTATTTATCTTTTTATCTGGCGTTGCGATGGGTTTGTCACCTAAACGTATCGACCATTTACCTTTTGTTGACCGTAAACCTATTTATATAAAAGCGTTTAAGCGTTTATTATTGCTGTGCTTTTTTGGTGTACTTTACAACCATGGCTGGGGCACTGGGGTACCACTTAACCCAGAAGAAGTCCGTTACGCAAGTGTACTTGGGCGTATTGCAGTCGCGTGGTTTGTCGCGGCGATGTTGGTATGGCATACCAGCTTTAGAACACAAATGTTTACCCTTGCAGGGATCTTGATTGGTTATTGGGTTTGGCTTTGTTTCATACCTGTTCCAGGTGGTGTTGCGGGTGATTTATCTGTGGGCGGTGCGGGTTCTTGGAACGCATGGTTCGACACAAACTTGCTACCAGGCATTACTTATCAAAATAAGCCAATGGATCCAGAGGGTATTTTGTCGAGCATTCCTGCTATTGCTAACGCGTTATTTGGTGTTATTGCGGGCCGTTATATTAAACAAGCACAAGAGCGTGGCGAATGGAAAACTGCAGGTATTTTATTTGCTGCAGGTTTAGTTGCACTTGCTGTTGGTTGGCTGTGGAATATGATATTTCCAGTTAATAAAGACTTATGGACGTCGTCATTTGTGATGGTAACGGTAGGTTGGAGCTTTATTTTACTGGCGGTGTTTTATGCTGTTGTTGATTTACTTAATCAACAACGTGCTGCATATCTATTCGTAATTATTGGCGCTAACTCAATTGTGATTTACCTCGCATCAAGCCTAGTAAACTGGGAATACATTTCACGCAGTGTGTTTGGTGGGTTTATTGCTGCGGTACCGGCACCTTGGCAGCCATTAATAGGCGTATTTGCCTTACTTGGTGTGCAATTGTTAGTACTGCATTGGCTATATAAACGCAAGATTCTAATCAGCGTTTAACGCTTACTATTTTAAAAAGCAGGCGGTGCCTGCTTTTTTATTTTCTTTATATTTTATAACGCTTTTTTATTCACTTTTACTTTACAAATATGTAAATAGACGCAATAATGACAGCGTTGTCATAATGGTGAAGCCTAATATCGTTGTATCCCGATTAGGTTTTGTGATCTATGGATTATCTATACTTGCACGGACAGATATCCATAGATCCCATTTTTATTTAACCCCTTACTAGAGCCTTTCCTATGCAAATAGTTATTTTAAAAGATGCAGCTGCAGTGGCCGAATACGGTGCTCAGATTTTTATCGATCAAATTAATAGAAAACAAGATTCTGTATTAGGATTAGCAACGGGTTCGACACCTGTAGCGCTTTACCAAGAACTGATCAAAGCGAATCAAGCAAATAAAGTAAGCTTTAAGCAAGTAACAAGCTTTAACTTAGACGAATACTTAGGTTTAGACGGCGACCACCCACAAAGCTATCGTTATTTTATGAACGAGCAGTTATTTAATCACGTTGATATCGACAAAAGTAACACGTTTGTACCGCCGGGCGATGCACAAAACCCGATCACTGCGTGTAAAATGTACGAGAACAAGATCTCACAAAGCGGCGGTGTAGATGTTCAATTATTAGGTATTGGTCGTAACGGTCATATCGGTTTCAACGAGCCATCATCGAGCCTTGCATCGCGAACGCGTGTAAAAACGCTTACCAAAGAAACGGTAGAAGATAACGCCCGTTTTTTTGCACAAGGTGAATTCCAGCCACACTTATCAATTACCATGGGTATTGGTACGATTTTAGAAGCGAAAAAAGTGGTATTGCTTGCAACTGGCGAAAATAAAGCTGATGCAGTGCGTGATATGTGCGAAGGTGCGGTTTCTGCAGTATGCCCAGCGTCTGCGCTACAATTCCATCAAGATGCAGTGATTGTTATTGACGAAGCAGCGGCGAGTAAACTTGTAAACGCTGAACTATACAAGCACATTGAAGGCGAAAATCAAAAGTTACAACAATATTTAGCTGAGCTAAAGCACTGATCATTTTGTAACATCATTTTTGTTTTAAAAAGCGCCATTGGCGCTTTTTTTATGTTTAAATGTAAGCATATTAAATTCAATAAATTAGCTATGCAAAATCTGCCTTTTAGTCAAATGCCACTGGCGCGTTGCTCGCGCGAACGCAGTAAACCTGAATTTATCACGCAACAACTTAATAGCGACAACGCCAAAGTACTGCTTTTCTATCAAGATATGATGTTATCGACTAGCCACCTTGATGATTTATTGTGGTTAAGTGTAAAGCAAGTGACAACAATTTTAGGGCGTGCGCCGCACCTCTTTTTAGGGCTTGAGAATAATACCCCATACTTTGCTATCGAAATAACCCAGCAAGAATTAGCGCTTGATGAATTAAGTTGTTATCAAACACTGCCATTTCGCAGCCAACTCGCCAGTTTCCCTGCTGCCAGTGTAGCGATCGCAGGCTATGCAAAAACCTTATTACATTGGCACAAAACACACGTATTTTGTGGGCGCTGTGGCAGCCAAAATACCTCGTATGAAGGGGGATACTCCCGTCGCTGTGATAATAAAAAGTGTGGTCACATTACGTTTCCTCGTCATGATCCCGCGGTTATTATGATTGTTCGTAAAGTATTTGATGATGGTGTTGAGCGCTGCTTGCTTGGACGCCAAGCATCGTGGCCTGCGGGAAATTATTCAGCACTTGCCGGATTTGTGGACGCGGGTGAAACGCTCGAAGAAGCGGTCATTCGTGAAGTAAAAGAAGAGTCGGGCATTGATGTGTCTGAGGTCGAATACATCGCATCGCAGCCTTGGCCGTTCCCAAGTTCAGTGATGATTGGTTTTATTGCTACGGCAAGCAGCACAACAATTGATATTGGTGAAGATGAACTGGAAGACGCGAAGTGGTTTAGCCGAGACGAATTAGCGCAATTTGGTGAGTGGGGCGATGATTCATCAAGCTTTAAAAAGCCGCGTTATAGCTCGATTAGTCGCTTCCTGTTAGAGCATTGGATTAACTCATAACAAATTAGATTTGATTAGACGTCTAAAAGTCTATTTAATGTTTGTAACAGAACCAAGAGTAGAATCGATTTATGAAAGCAAATACCCAAATTATTCACGCAGGTCGCAAGTCAAAATACACCCAAGGGGTGGTTAATCCGGTTGTACAACGCGCATCTACCATTGTTTTTGACTCAGTAGCGCAGATGAAAGAAAACACCGCCAAGCGTGGTGAGCAAGCACTGTTTTATGGTCGCCGTGGTACGCATACCCACTTTGCTTTACAAGACGCAATTACTGAACTTGAGCAAGGTGCAGGCTGTGCCTTGTTTCCAAGTGGTGCGGCAGCGGTTAGCAACGCTATTTTGTCGTTTGTAAAAACGGGCGATCATATTTTGATGGTCGATACCGCGTATGAACCGACACGTGACTTTTGCGAAAAAATTCTCGCAAATATGGGTGTGAGCACCACTTATTATGACCCACTTATTGGTGAAGGCATTGCTGACTTGATTCAAGACAACACGGTATTGCTTTTTTTAGAAGCGCCGGGTTCGATTACCATGGAAGTACAAGACGTACCTTTACTGACTAAAATTGCGAAACAACATGATTTGCTGGTATTTATTGATAATACCTACGGTAATGGCTATTTCTTTAAGCCACTAACCCATGGTGTTGATGTGTCAATTCAAGCAGCGACTAAATACATTGTTGGTCACTCAGATGTGATGATGGGCGTAGCAATTGCAAACGAGGCATGTTGGGAGCAGTTACGTGAAAATGCCTACTTAATGGGGCAATGCACATCAGCTGATGATGCTTACCTTGCCATGCGAGGTTTACGTACATTGCCGGTACGCCTAAAGCAACACGAACAAGCAGCATTAGAAATTGCCAATTGGTTAAAAGACCACCCACTCGTGGATCACGTACGTCACCCAATGCTCGACACATGCCCAGGCTCAGAAGTGTTTAAACGTGATTTTAGCGGTAGTACAGGCCTTTTTAGTTTTGTATTAAAAGAGGGTAATCAAGCTGCGATTACTGCACTTTTAGATGGTATGCAACATTTTAAAATGGGTTATTCGTGGGGTGGTTTTGAAAGCTTAATTACCGTAACAACCAGTTTTAATCGCATTCGTACGGTAACAAACTACGATTTTTCAGGGCCTTTGGTGCGCATTCATGTTGGACTTGAAGACGTAGATGATCTTAAACTGGACCTTGCCGAAGGACTTGAACGTTTTCAAGCACAATTAAAATAAATAAAGGATTTGTATGGGTTCAACTAGCTTTCATCGTGTAATTGCATTTGCGCAATTTGAATTTTCACGGTTTCTATTTTCAAAAAGAGGGCTAGTTGCCATTATTAGCTACCTTGCGATTTGGTCACTTATTTTGACCAACGTGGTAGCGAAAGGCGCTGCGTTTTTTAAAGATCCCCAGTTTGAACGCTTTATGGCGCAATTACTTGGCGAAGTAGGGCTTGAAAACTTATCTACGTGGGCGGTTCCTGAATTAATCGTATTTTGGTTAGTCGCAGTGCTGACCTTTCCATTTTTTGCCATGTTTTCCGCAGCCGATCAGTTATGCAGTGATAAAGCGCGTGGCACGATTCGATTTTTACTGTTGCGCGCAAAACGTGAAGATTTATTGCTTGGCCGCTTTCTTGGTCAAGTATTGGTAGTTGCTGCGTTTATAGGTATTGCCTTATTGGCAAGCATTATGTTGATTGTTTGGAATGATGTCGGTCAACTTTCAGGGTCACTGCATTTAAGCAGCCGAATATTGGTTGATTTAATGTTTGTTGTATTACCGATGATTGCCTTTATGCTGCTGTTAAATGTTTATTCAACATCATCTAAACAAGCCATTGTTCATTGTTTACTGTTGCTTACATTAGGCAGCATTATTATTGGCTTATTGGCAGAGTATATTTGGCAGGGCTTTTCATTTTTAGGTTACTTACTGCCTAACGCAAGCTTGTTTGACACCTTAGCGTTAAGCGCCAGTGTGTCTGAACAATATTTGCTGCCACTTGCACAAACGCTTATCTACGGTGCGCTTACGTTTACATTATTTAAGAAGCAAGGGGTGTAACCATGATTGAACTTAAAAATGTAAGCAAACACTTTGCTAGCAATCAGGTATTAACGAACGTTTCAATGACCATTGAAAGTGGTGAGCCGGTTGCGATTATTGGCCCTAATGGTGCGGGTAAAACCACGCTATTTAGTTTAATCTCGGGTTTTATTTCACCAAGTAGTGGTGAAGTACTGTTTGATGGCGACACAATTCCTCATGCAGCGCAATTTGGTAAATTGGCGGTATTACCACAAGATGCACAGCTTGATCCGCGCTTTAGTATTGAAAAACAACTTGCTTTTTTTGCCAAATTACAAGGTTATGCAAAAGCGCCTGCGCTTGTTGAGGTGACACGTGTGTTATCGCAAGTAGGGTTAATTGAACACAAAACAAAAAAGCCACAAGAATTATCACACGGTATGCGAAAGCGCGCCTGTATTGCCCAAGCGCTGATAGGGAATCCCTCATTTGTATTACTCGATGAAGCCACAGCAGGGCTTGACCCAATTCATGCGAAAGAGATAAGGGAACTAATTGCCAGTTTGAGCTCTGAGATTACGTTTATTTTGAGCTCACACGATTTGGCAGAGCTTGAGCGCTTGTGCCAGCGCGTATTTGTGTTTGAAGCCGGTAGTTTGAAACAATATTCAGGTGATATCGATACGCAAAACCATGCTTATTTGACCTTGCGATTAAAACAGCATAGTGATGATTTTGCTAAAACCATTTCAGGGCTAAATGGGCTAACACAAATAAAAACAACGCAATCACGCGAGTACTTAATTGAATATGAGGCCAGTGTAACTGACTTTGATATTCAATTGCTGCAACACTTACATCAAAAGCAGATTGCATACCAACAAATTTACAACGGAAAAACGCTTGAAAACCAGTTATTTGATTAAAGATTTTGATGCCATGGCGCTGCCTCAAGTGCCAAGCTATGAATATGCTTGCGCTATTTGCGATTTTACCAATGAAACACATTGGCAGCCGCTGATTGAGCAAATATGTGAAAATAATGATTTAGCGCTTAGTGTAGTAGAGCGCGTTAGCTCAGGCGAAAATCCCACATTTTTATTGCACAGTGCCAGCAATCAAGCTTTTTACATCAAATTTATTGCGCCAAATTGGCTGTTTCAGTATCACCATGAAAAAGAAGCGCTCACTTTATGCGACGGGGCAACTCTACCTATTGCGACACCTAAATTGATTGCGCACGGTGAGCTCAATAACTGGGGTTACTTAATTACAAAAGGGCTTGAAGGGCAACTTCTGTCAGATATTTACAATGAACTAACAGATGATGAACAACAATCGATAGCCGCGCAATTAGGACGTTTTTGCCTACAAATGCACAGTATTCCCATGCAAAAAACAAGCGTACTGTACAAAGATTGGCAAGAATTTATTGATGAGCAATACCACAATAGCTACGCCAGAAGAAAACGCCAAGGCTTGCGTGCAGATTTTTTAGCGGATTTTATTCCCTATATTGCGCATACGCCTTATACCGCACCAGACACCACTAATCTGTATTTAGTACACAGTGATTTGCACCCAGGTAATTTATTAGTCAAACGCGGTGATGACGGCATTTCACTTTGTGGTGTAATTGACTTTGGTGATGCGTTAGTGTGCAACGAGCCACTTTTTGAAGTCACGACAGTAGGCTTACTTGTAGCAAAAGGTAATACAAAGGTTTTCCAGCAGTTTTTAGAAAGCTACCTTTATCAAGTTGACGATAAACGAACTTTACTAAACAGTTTAATGACACTGACATTGTTACGCCACACAGGTAACTTAAATTATTTAATTGAATATGTACCCGGTGTAAAACAATGCAAAAATTGGCAAGATGCTGAACAGTATCTTTTTCCGATATAACAGCTAAGGAGACAACAATGGGACTTTTATCAGGCTTATTGGGTAATGCAAGTGAAGTAGACAGCGAGGAAGTTGAGCGTTTTATTGATTCAGCGCTAATTGACGGTGAGCAAGTTGAAAAGGCGTATAAGGTTATTCGCGACGTTTTAGTGTTTACCAATAAACGCCTAATTTTGGTTGATCGCCAAGGTGTACGCGGTAATAAAGCCGAAGTACTTTCAATTCCTTACAGCAAAATAACTAAATTTAGCAAAGAGTCAGCAGGTACATTTGACCTCGATGCTGAATTAAAAATCTGGTTAGGCTCTGAGCCAAATCCGCTAACAAAAGAGTTTAAGGCGGGAGACGATATCGATCAGGTTTACAAAATTTTAAGTCAATACACATTAGGATAGTGGCAAGTTTTATATGAAGAAATTTCTTTTATCAGGTTTATTAATGGCGGCGACTGGTGTAAATGCCGCGAGTTATCAGTCGTTTAACGAATTTAATTATGTTAATGCCGATAACTACGATGGTTTTGCATTGAGCAGCCATTACTTTTTTAAACCGCAAGCAATGATTGGTGTGTTAGATGAGTTTGGCTATCTAAATACCGATACTAACCTGTACGGTTCAATTCATAATTTTTATGACGATAATGCTTACAATATTGGCGGCGAGTATTTTTTACCGAATAATGTCTTTATCACCGCAGGCGTTGCCAAACAAGGTGATTATGATGCTTTTAGTGCTGGCGCCGGCTATCTGATTAACGATGATTTTAAAGTCAGTGCACGCTATAGCGATGCCGATGGTCAAGACGGCGAAGTATTTGCGCGCGCTGAATACAATCATCAAATCAACCGTATTGATTATCTTGCGTTTAGTTTTGATACTGAGGTAGACCTCGATAGCTGGGAATTGGCGTCTCGCTATTTTATGGCACTAAACAGTGCGCAGCATTTAGCCGTTGATGCATCCGTGACTGAAACCGGGAATGATATAGTTACCCGTGTATTTGGTACTTATTATTTAAACCAAGCAATCTCTGCAGGCCTTGGTGTAAATGACGGCAAGTTTGAAGTAAAAGCGAAATATTATACCGATGCTAATTTTGCCTTTTCAATTGGCTATCAAGATATTGATGAAGCACTTGTTTTTGGAGTGTACGGCCAGTTTTAAACGTATTTAAACAATAAAAAACCGCTGAAATTCAGCGGTTTTTTTGTTTAAGCTAAGTTATACCAATTCACTTAAATAGCAGATCATCCTAGCGGGCTAAATATCATGCTAACTGCGTTAAAATTTATCAATGTAGAACAAGTACATAAGAAAAATTCCGCCTTGTTACCATTTCATTTATCCAGCGCTATCCCTGATCACATACTTAACAGAATTGGTATTAGATTACCAACCGCACTGGCGGCCTTTGTTTTGCTCGTCTAGGTATTTTTGTAATGGTGCAAAGTAATCAAGAATTGCTGTCGCATCCATTTCTGGTTTACCTGTTACGCTTGCAAGCGCTTCTTGCCATGGACGGCTAGAACCCATTTTCAGCATCGCATCTAAACGTTCGCCTGCTTCTTTTGAGTTATAAACGCTACAACGGTGAATAGACTCTTTGCTGCCAGCGATTTCACACAATGCGCGGTGGAATTCAAATTGTAGAATATGCGCTAAGAAATAACGTGTATAAGGTGTGTTACCTGGTACGTGGTATTTCGCGCCGGGATCAAAGTGTTCTTCAGTTCGTGTTACAGGAGCTGCAACACCTTGATACTTTTCACGCAGTTCCCACCATGCTTGGTTGTAGTTCTCTGGCGTTACTTCACCTGAGAATACTTTCCAGCGCCATTGGTCAACAAGTAGGCCAAATGGGATAAATGCAATTTTATCCATTGCCATTTTCATTAGAAGACCGATATCTTTTGATTCATCCGGTACTTCATCAAGTAAACCGATTTCTTTTAAGTAACCAGGTGTTACAGAAAGGGCGATAGTGTCACCAATTGCTTCGTGGAAGCCATCGTTAGCACTTTCTTGATAGTAAATTGGTTGCGTGTTGTATGCGCGCTGGTAGAAGTTATGACCCAGTTCGTGGTGAATTACTGAGAATTCTTCACCAGTACGTTGGATACACATCTTAATACGTAAGTCGTCTTTGCTATCTAAGTTCCAAGCTGAAGCGTGACATTGCACGTCGCGATCTTGTGGTTTGGTAAACAGTGAACGCTCGTAGAATGTCTCAGGTAATGGTGCAAAGCCCATTGACGTAAAGAATTTCTCAGCACCGCGCACCATTTTTAGTTCGTCATAATTGTGCTTAGCAAGCAATTCAGTTACATCATAACCCGGATCGGCGTTCGCAGGGGCAACCACATCGTAGATATTACCCCACGTTTGTGCCCACATGTTACCAAGTAAGTGTGCTGGAATTGGCTTGTCTTGTGGTACTTTGTCTTCACCGTACTTTTCGCCTAGTTTTGAGCGAACGTGACAGTGTAGTGAATTATATAGTGGCTTAACCTGACCCCAAATACGGTCTAGCTCTTTGGCAAAATCATCGGCAGGCATATCGTATTTACTGCGCCACATAGCGCCAGTATCTGCGTAGCCAAGCTCGTTTGCGCCTTGGTTTGTTAACTCAACCTGTTGCTCGTAAAGAGGACGCATTGGTTTAGCAACTTCGCGCCAGCCAGTCCAAATATCAAGTAGTTCGTCGTAATCACGGCTTGTTGCCATGGTTGCAGTCATATCGCCAAGGCTTAAGCACTTACCGTCTTCTTGACAGTATTTACCTTTACCGTAAAGGCCGCCAAGTTCAGCAACGATTTTTGAAAGCTCAGCTGTTTTAGCTGGATCTTGTGGTGCAGGCAGGGTGAGTGCAAGCTTCAGTTTATCTAGTTTACGACGACTGTCTTCGTCTAGGTCTAATTTATCAAATTTAGACGCTTCATTTGCTAAACGAACTACGGCAGCGGTCATCTTTTCGTTTGCAGCAGCAGATAGGCCAGATGTATCGTGCGTAATAAAGTTTGCGTAAATCCACTCAGCACGGCTAACTTCGTTATAAAGCGCCATTAATTCTGTTTCAGTATTTGCTAAAAACGCTTTAGCGTCTTTTACAGTTACTTGTTGTGCTGATTGTGTTTCTTGTTGTTTGCTAGTTGCATTACAGCCAGTAATCGCGACCGCTGATGCGACGAGTAATGCGGGTAGTGAGAGTTTAAATGATGTCATTATTGTTTCCCTTAAAGTAATGGCCTAAAGCCAACAATGCATATTAGCAAGTCGTGGTTTT
This sequence comes from Pseudoalteromonas sp. MMG024, assembly GCF_021654175.1. Classification (NCBI taxonomy): domain Bacteria; kingdom Pseudomonadati; phylum Pseudomonadota; class Gammaproteobacteria; order Alteromonadales; family Pseudoalteromonadaceae; genus Pseudoalteromonas; species Pseudoalteromonas sp. MMG024. Next base: position 58,066 of record NZ_JAKFZO010000004.1, on the reverse strand, counting down.
TGGGTAAATGCCAGTTAGACTTTTTCAGGGATTAAGTCATACTTGGGTAAGCGTTAAATAAATTCAAGGGATAGTTTTTACAATGTTGATTTTTATAATAATTGTTTTTGTTATTGCCGCGATTTTTGGCATTCGTGCCAATCGCCTAAGATTTGTAACAAAACCTGTTTTTAACTATTTCAAAAAGGCTTTGCCGCCGCTGTCAGATACAGAGCGCCAAGCAATGGAAGCGGGGGATATTTGGTGGGATGGCGAACTGTTTTCTGGTAGACCAAATTGGCAAACATTTCGCGAGTACCCCAATCCAAAACTGAGCGCAGAAGAGCAGAGTTTTATCGATAATCAAGTATCCACATTATTGGATATGTTGGACGATCACCAAATTGTGACCGAACGCGATTTACCTAAAGCGGTATGGAAGTATTTAAAAGAGGAGGGCTTCTTTGCCTTAATCGTACCGAAAAGTCACGGTGGTCATGGTTTCTCCGCGTATGCTAATTCAACTATTGTCAGTAAAATTGCCTGTTCGAGTTTATCAGCGGCGGTTACGGTGATGGTGCCAAACAGTTTAGGGCCGGCAGAATTACTTGCTCATTATGGTACGAAAGAGCAACAAGATTTTTGGCTACCTAAACTGGCAAATGGCGATGAAGTCCCGTGTTTTGCTTTAACTGCCTTAGATGCAGGTTCTGACGCTGGGGCAATTCAAGACTACGGTGTGGTGTGTAAAAAACGCTATAAAAACAAAATGACACTGGGCATCAAGCTCAATTGGCGTAAGCGTTATATCACACTAGCGCCTATAGCATCGGTTATTGGCTTAGCATTTAAATTATATGACCCAGATGGATTACTGGGCGAACAAGAAGATTTAGGCATTTGCTGTGCACTTATTCCGGCAAAAACAAAAGGGGTCACTACGGGTAAACGTCACGACCCGATGGGCATGGCATTTATGAATGGCCCAACCGAAGGGGAAGATGTCTTTGTGCCACTTGATGCGCTAATTGGCGGTGAAGATTATATTGGTAAAGGCTGGCGCATGTTGGTTGAATGTTTGAGTGCGGGGCGAGGTATTTCGTTGCCTGCACTTGCGACTGCAACAGCTCACTTAACTACGCGCACAACCAGTGCGTATGCATTAATTCGTAAGCAATTTGGTTTGCCAATCGCACAGTTTGAAGGCGTAGGCGAAAGTTTAGCGCACATTGCTGCGATGAGTTATCTTACCGAATCGACACGACGTATGACAACAACGGCACTTGATCTTAATTTAAGCCCTGCGGTGATCACTGCCATTACTAAATACCACCTTACTGAAATTGGCCGAGATATCGTAAATCATGGTTTTGATATTCAAGCGGGTAAAGCGGTGCAAAATGGGCCAAGTAATAGTTTAGCAAGTGCCTACAAAGGCACGCCTGTATCTATTACGGTTGAAGGGGCAAATATTTTAACACGTTGTTTAATGATTTTTGGTCAAGGGGCAACGCGCTGTCATCCGTTTATTTTGAAAGAAATGGAAGCGGTGGCAATGGATGACGAACAAAGTGGCTTACATCAATTTGATGAGTATCTTTGCAAACATATCGTACATACATTAGGTAATTTTGGCTTTAGCTTTTTCCATGGGTTAACCGCAAATTGGTTTGTGCCTAAGGCAAGCGCAGGACCAGTCGCGCATTATTATCAAACGCTGACAACACTGAGTGCTTCATTTGCGTTTTGTGCCGATTACGCAATGTTGCGTTTGGGCGGAGCATTAAAACGCAAAGAAGCAACATCAGCACGTTTAGGTGATATTTTAAGCCAGCTTTATTTAGCTAGCAGTGTGTTAAAACGCTATGAAAACGACGGTAGGCAAGTCTCCGATTTACCTTTTGTTAATTACGCCATCGACCATTGTTTGTATGAAATAGGCCAAGCCTTTGATGCGTTTTTTGCCAATATCTCATTTGGCAGTGTGATTCGTTTCGCGGTTTTTCCGTGGGGAAATCCGTATCACAAACCAAGTGATGAAACATTAAATCAAGTGGTTAATAGTTTAAGTAACAACGCAGTTATGCGTGAGCGATTATGCAACTTGTGTCATATCAAAGCGGGTAGTGATATTGATAATATGGAGCGCTTATTAGTGATTTTGTCTGAGCACAAAACGTTGATATCGCGTTTTGAAAAAGTCATTAAACATGCGCGTTTTGATATTAAGTTTGACAGACTAAATGCGATAAACACGTTGAGTGATGAGTTTAATCAAGAAGAATTAGCGCAACTCACTGAGTATGAAACGCTGCGTCAAGCGGTAATAAAAGTAGATGAGTTTGAATCGTTTGATTAACGAAGGCTAAAATAAAACGCTCTTTGTAATGCGCAGATTGCAAAGAGCGGTTTAATCAGCACAGTATTAACGCGCGTAAGGGTCGTCGAGTACTTTTTCGATGTACCAAGTACCTTTTACTTTAATAAGTTTAATCTGACGCATATCGGCGATACGGTTACCGTTATGTTTACCGTGTAAAATAACGTTTAACACGGCAGAATCGCCAAATCGCTTACGCACACTGCGGCTACCGTGGTCGATTTCAATTTCCACTTCGTCAAAACGCATATTTAGTACATTGCGTGCAAATTGCTTTGTTGAGCCGTATGACTTGATAATGCGGCCATATTTTGGCACCGATGCATTGACTGCTTTATTAATGTCGTCTTCAAGCAATACTGCGTAGAAAAATTCAGATGCTTTATATTCAGGTGAGTCGTTATCTGCTTTTATTTCAGGCGCAGTTTCACCGCACGCAGCAAGCAATATAAACAAAGATGAAAGAAAAATAGTACGTAACATATGCCTAATAGTCGTTATTTTTATTTAGGCTAAGTGTGGAATGATTTTGATAGGATGTAAAGTGCGAAGCGGTGCTTCGCACTTTTAAAGCAGTAAATTACTGCACTAACTCTTGATCTGTAAACTCTTCAGCAAACAGTGGGCTAGTTAGGTAACGCTCTGCAGAGCTTGGTAAAATAACAACGATTTTCTTATCTTTGTTTTCTGGTAGTTCAGCAATACGTTTTGCTGCAACAACCGCGGCACCAGAAGAAATACCTGCAAGAATACCTTCTTCTTTCATTAGGCGGTGCGCCATCGAGATTGCGTCATCGTTTGAAACTTGCTCAACACCGTCAATCATTTCAACGTCTAAATTACCTGGGATGAAGCCTGCACCAATACCTTGGATTTTGTGAGGACCCGGCTTTAATTCTTCACCTGCAATTTTTTGGCTGATCACTGGTGAATCAACTGGCTCAACTGCGATTGATTTAACGTCTAGGCCTTTTTCTAATTTTAAGAAACGGCTAGTGCCTGTAATCGTACCGCCTGTACCAACACCGGCTACGAAGAAATCTATATCGCCATTAGTTGCGTCGAAAATCTCAGGACCCGTTGTTTCGAAGTGAATTTTAGGGTTTGCTGGGTTTTCGAATTGCTGTAGTAAAATGTACTTTTCAGGTTCGCTTTGCTGAATTTCTTGTGCTTTTTCAATCGCACCTTTCATGCCTTTAGCGCCTTCAGTTAATACTAGGTTTGCACCTAACGCTTTTAGTAGCTTACGACGCTCAAGGCTCATTGTGTTTGGCATAGTTAACGTTAGTTTATAACCACGTGATGCAGCAACAAATGCAAGTGCAATACCTGTGTTACCTGAAGTCGGTTCGATTAACTCTTTGTCTTTGGTTAATTCACCTGACTTTTCAGCTTCCCAAATCATTGATGCACCAATACGGCACTTAACGCTGAAGCTTGGGTTGCGCGCTTCAATTTTCGCGTATACGTTACCTGACGTTACACGGTTAAGTTTAACCAGTGGTGTATTACCAATGCTCAGTGAATTATCTTCAAAAATGTTACTCATTATGTGTATCCCTAAATGTTCGGATTCATTTACGCTAAGCATACTGACTAGTTGCAAAAACGAAAGGAAAGTTTGGCTATAATATATAGCCAAACTGCCTGAAATAGGCGTTTATGGCTAAATTAGCAGTGTTATTGGTAAAGAACGTGAAATAACACGAAAAAAAACGAAATATCAGAAATAAAAAGGGAAGCCTTAGCTTCCCATAAACGTCTCTAACTTATAGCATCCAAGCGTATGACATTTTCATAAATACTGAACGGTCTGTCTTCTCAATTTTTGATAAGTCATCATCTTGATAACCGTTATCGGAATAGCCAGCAAAAAACACCGTTTGCGGATTCACTTTATAAGAGTAGAGCAGTTGAGTTGAAAACCCTTTGTAGTGCGCCGTTACATCATCGATGTAATTATTTGGGTTGCGCTCAATATCGCGATAAATTACGGCTAATCGTACAAAACTTCGGTTGTTAAACTGATAACTTAATCGCGCATCCGTTAAGTTTGCAGTGAATAGGTCAGCACCGTCCACGTCCATCGCTTCATATGTATGACGCAAGCGCAATTCTATATGGCGGTTTAAGTTCATATTTAGTACTGGGCGAATACGGGTTTTATCGCCTAAACGATTGTTTGCTAAGTCGATATGATTACCTGTATTAGCGTAAAGTGAGGCAAACATGCCTGAGATTGGTTTAAATTCTAAATACACCCCAACGAGATTTTCGTTAAATAGCGTGGTGTTACCATCTATATCTAAGTGCGCTTTATTATGGCGAAGACCGACGCGGTCGCGCTGGAGCAATTCAATTTTACCGTAACTTTGCAGTGGCCCGTTAAATGATAAGTCTGCTTGAACTTCTTTTTCTAGCAGTTCGCCGTTGGCGTTATGGCTAATATCCCAGTCACTGTAAAATTCTATGCGATTATACCAATTAACACCTTGCTCACCGTACCAACGATAACGACCACCGCTAACAAACTTATTGAAATCAACTTGGTTCATAAAACCTAAATCGCCGCGGAAATCTTCACCAAGATTGTCATAGCGTGCAAATAGACTCCAATACTTTTCGTTGTGCTCATAACTAAGCTTATAGGCAATATCGTCAATTGCTTGCTCAGAACTGACACGTAAATATTGTTCGCTTATTTCGCAATCTTGCTCATTTTCACATTGAATGCGCGCTTGTTGCTTGCACGTCGAAAGGTTATCGGCGTCGCAAATGCTGTCTCTAAATTCATCGGAATACTTTGTTCGCGACATCGCAAGTTGTGCGATAAAGGTATCGTTTTCGGTTAAACGGTATTTGCTATCAAGTGACGAGACATAATTGTAGTAGTCATCTGCACTTCGTGCGGTTGTCGTTGCGGCTATAGAGAAGTCGTTAGTAAAGTCATAGCGATAACGTGCCGCAACATTGTTACTTTTACTTTCTAACGAGACAATAGTCGAGCCTAGGTTACCGGGAATAATCACATTGCTTTGGTTATCGTTAGCGATAAAGCTACCAAAGGTATGCGAGCCAACGCTTCCCGTTAGTTTTACCCCGGCGTCAGGCTCAGCCACATTACGGGTATAAATGAGATTCCAAGGTGTTGAAAAGTAATCGGTATTCTCTAAGAAAAAGGCACGTTTTTCTGGAAAAAACAAAGTGAAACTGTTGTTGATACCGAGCTGTGCAACATCGGCTTCGACTTGTGAAAAATCAGGATTAATGGTTGCGGTAAGCGTAACTTCAGGCGTGATCCCCCATTTTAGGTCTAATCCCGGCTCTAAGGTGTTATCTGCTTGCCAATCTTCAATGGGTGCAACACTGACATCGCGGCTTTCGCTGCGGCCAGCAACAATGGTTGGCACTAGCGTTAGGTTATTGCCTTGCTCTGCTTTTTCAAAACCTGACACGGTTTGCATTTGACAAACCCAACAGCTGTTCGCGTGGTCGATTTTTATTGATGAAATACGCAAGCGTTCATTTCGTGGTAAAAAGCGAACAAATTCCATCGCCATTTTTTTGCTGTTGTTGCCTTGTTCGAAATTTAATATGCGAAACGGAATTGAAATCTCAACAACATAACCCGTTTCAGTTAATTGCCCCGAGCTGTGCCAAATACCATCCCACGCATCGCTTTCTTGGCCTGTTAGCACGTTTTCAATGGAGTCCATTTGCACGCCAAGGGGATTAATAAAAAACTGATACGCCAGCTTTTCGTTATTGTATGAGTCAATTTTCAAACCCACTAAGTCATCGCTCCAGTTTTTATCACGGTCGCGATAAAACGCGCGAATCGCATTTGGGTTTGAATCACTTACCACATAAGCGACATTGAGTGATTCACCATCTTCATAAACAAGTGCGTAGGCTTGCTCCTTGGCTGCCTTATTTTCATAGGGCCAAGTGATATTGTTGATTTCGATGCGTTTTGCTTGCTGCCACACACTTTCATTTATATTGCCATCAATGACGACTGAATCTGATAAAAATGGTATTTCAAGTGTGGTGTCGGTTTTTGCTATTGCAGAGGTAGAGAGTAGAGCAGCACACAGTGCTAGCGTGTATTTCATTTTAATTGCACGAGTTTTTATAGTTTCGCAGTATTTTAGAGTGTTGCGGTTTTTCGAGCAATTTAGATAAGGTTAAGCAACAAAAAATAACGATAAAGTAACCACTTTATCGTTATTTTTACAAGGTAGTTAGTTTTTAGCGCGCCACTAACATCATTACTCCAGGCACAACGAAAAAGGCACCTAGCACATAACCTAACGCTAAAGATTTATTATTTGAACCGACTTCAGCCAGCTTACTTGCAGCACGAAGCGGTAATTCACGTAGGAATGGTGTGCCGTAAATAAGCGCAACAGCAAATACGTTAAACATTACATGAACAAGGGCGATTGTTAATGCCACTTCGGCAGCTGCGCCTGTAATTGATGTAGCAGCAAGCAGCGCAGTAATGGTGGTACCAATGTTTGCACCTAGCGTAAACGGGTAAATTTGTTTAGTCGAGAATACACCACTACCTGCAAGCGGGATCATTAAGCTTGTTGTTGTTGACGATGATTGCACCATAACCGTAACCACAGCACCCGATGTAATACCTGCAACAGGGCCTTTACCAATTGCGCGGTGTAGCATTTCTTTGGCAGTGCCAACGAGCGCTTTTTGCAATAGTTTACCAAGAGTTGTTACTGCAAATAGAATCAGTGCAATACCCACAATTACCATAGCAATACCAAGAGTTTTGCCATCGAAAAATGCAAGACCATCTTTAATTACGCCTACCGCAGGCTTAACAAGTGGTTTGATAAAGTTATAGCTTTTAAGTGATAGGTCAGCGTCGCCCACAAATAAATGCGCAAGGCTTTGAGATAGTTTTTGTAAAATGCCGAACGCTAATTCAAGCGGTAGGAAAATCGCAACAGCAATTAAGTTAAAGAAATCGTGTACTGTTGACGCTTCAAATGCGCGTTTAAATTCTTCTTTTGAACGAATATGACCAATTGATACTAAGGTGTTAGTAATAGTTGTACCAATGTTCGCACCCATAATCATTGGAATTGCAATATTAATAGGTAATCCGCCAGCTACTAAGCCAACAATAACCGAGGTAACGGTTGATGATGATTGTACTAACGCAGTTGCGAGTGCACCAAGCAATAATGCAACAAATGGGTTGGTTGCGAATGCAAAAATTTCTTTCGCACCTTCACTGCCACCCGATGCAAGTTTAAAACCGCCACTTACGGTACTAACTGCAACTAAAACCAAATAAACTAAAAATGCGATAGCAGCCCAGTTTAAAAACTTGGCCGTAACACTTTGTTGGCCGTTTATTGGATTTGACGTATTTTGACTCATTTCATTTCTCTTGTTTTCGACGACCTTGTTGGTCGTGTTATGTGACATTTACATGTCATTTTTGTGACGACGCGGATTAAAACAAAGAAATGTGAAAGAAATATTACAGTGAGTGTAATATTTCAAAGTTAACAACAATCAATGTGTTGTTATCGTCATTAAATTGCTGTTAGAACGTTAAAATTTCGTAATGTAATAGATTGTAAATGATGAAGTTTTTATAAATCGGTGAGTTAGTGAACAATCGGTCAAAATAGCCATGGAAATCCAATTTAAGTTGTTCGACTTTGATAACTAATGTGCTATGGTTAGGCCTCTTAAATCTGTCTTACATTGATAACCGTGAGGTAACTCCTTGATTAACGTATTGTTAGTTGATGACCATGAACTCGTTCGCACAGGTATAAAGCGTATACTTGATGACGTACGTGGCTTTAAAGTGGTTGGTGAAGCGAAAACTGGCGAAGAGGCGGTTCAGTTTTGCCGTCAAAATAACCCAGATATCGTACTCATGGATATGAATATGCCAGGTATTGGCGGTTTAGAAGCAACTAAAAAGATCTGTCGATTCTGCCCAGATGTAAAGGTCATTGTATTGACCATGCAATGTGAAGACCCATTCCCGAGCAAAGTAATGCAAATTGGCGCACACGGTTACCTAACCAAAAGTGCAGGTCCTGAAGAAGTCGTTAATGCTATTCGCGCTGTGAAAACAGGGCAGCGTTATATTGCGCCAGAAATTGCGCAGCAGATCGCACTAGCGCAGTTTAGCGGACGCAATGATGAAAACCCGTTTGCAAGCTTATCAGACCGCGAATTACAGATTATGCTGATGATCACGAAAGGTGAGAAAGTACAAACTATTGCAGATCAGCTTAACTTAAGCTCTAAAACGGTCAATTCATACCGTTACCGTATGTTTGAAAAGCTTAATGTGGGTGGCGATGTAGAATTAACACACCTTGCTATTCGCCATAAAATGATTGAGATTGACGCCGAATAACACGATGTCGGCGTTTAACGCAAAAGCCTTTCTAAAAACCGTATCAAATGAACCCGGCGTTTATCGAATGTTAGACGTTAAAGGGCAAGTTATATACGTTGGTAAAGCAAAAAATTTAAAAAAGCGTCTTTCAAGCTATTTTCGCGACAACATTCCCGAAAACAAAACCCGTGCGTTAGTTGCGAATATTTGCGGTGTTGAAGTTACACTGACGAATACCGAAACCGAAGCGCTACTGCTTGAAAATAATTTAATAAAAAAATACATGCCGCGTTACAACATCTTGTTGCGCGACGACAAATCCTACCCTTATATTTTAGTAACTAACCATACTCATCCGCGTTTAGCATTTCACCGTGGTGCACGAAAAATTAAAGGCGAATATTTTGGCCCTTATCCAAGTGCCGGAGCCGTGTCTGAAAGTTTGCGCCTAATGCAAAAGATTTTCCCAGTGCGTCAATGTGAAGATGCGTATTATCGGGCACGCAGTCGCCCGTGTTTACAATATCAGTTAAAGCGTTGTTCAGCGCCATGCGTCGGTAAAATATCCGATACGGATTACCAGCAAGAAGTCGATATGGTGAAAAAATTTCTGGCGGGGCGCTCGTCAGAAGTAATCGCAACATTGGTTGAAAAAATGGAAGCCGCAAGTATCTCGCTCGAATTTGAAAAGGCAGCGCAATTGCGCGACCAAATTTTATTGCTGCGCAAAATGCAAGAACAACAAGCAGTATCAGGCAATGTTGCAGAGCTGGATGTAATTGGTTTCTCGGCTAAAAATGGCTTGGTGGCGGTACATGTATTGATGATCCGCGACCATAAGATTTTGGGTTCCAAAACGTATTTTCCAAAAACGCCAAAAGACAGTAGCAATGAAGAAGTCTTGGAATCGTTTTGTGCGCAATATTATGTGCAATTATCCAATACCGGACGAATTCCAAAACAATTAGTTGTACCGTTTGCATTTGCTGGCAGTGATACGTTAGCAGAAGGGTTATCGGCAATTTGCACTAAGAAAATTACTTTTGTGTTAGCGCTACGTGGTGAAAAGGCTGACTATTTGGCACTTGCTAATAAAAATGCAGCAAATGCCTTAGAAGTAAAACAAAGTGCAAAAGACTCCATTGCGAAACGTTATGCTCAATTAAAAGAAGCGCTAAGTTTAGAAACTATTAATCGTATGGAGTGCTTTGATATTAGTCATACCATGGGCGAAAACACAGTTGCGTCGTGTGTGGTATTTGACGATCAAGGTCCAGCAAACAAAGAGTACCGCCGCTTTAATGTTGAAGGCATTACACCAGGTGATGATTATGCTGCCATGGCATTTGCACTTAGAAAGCGTTACAACAAACTGACTGACGAAAGTAAAATCCCCGACATTATTTTTATTGACGGTGGTAAAGGACAGTTAGCACAAGCTGAAAATTATTTTGCTGATTGGCCACACAACAAATTACCGCTATTAATAGGTGTTGCCAAAGGCACATCACGAAAACCGGGTTTAGAGACGCTATTAATTGATGGCGGCAGGCGCACGGTGAATTTATCCTCGGATGCGCCAGCGTTACATTTAATTCAACATATACGTGACGAAAGTCACCGTTTTGCTATTGCTGGGCACCGTAATAAACGTCAAAAGCAGCGCAATACATCTGTGCTAGAAGAAATTTCAGGGGTTGGCGCGAAAAAACGTCAAGCCGTATTAAAATATTTAGGTGGCATTCAAGGGGTAAAAAGCGCTACTATTTCTGAATTGGAGCGAGTGCCGGGCATTAGTCGTAGCATCGCAGAACGAATCTATCATCATCTAAATGATGACAAATAAATAAAATACCAATATGTGGAACATTCCAAATACACTTACAGCTTTTCGCCTGATCTTAATTCCGATTTTTATTGTTTTCTTTTTTATTCCAGCTAAGTGGTCTTTTTTCTGGGCCGCATTTATTTTTTGGCTTGCCTCAGTCACCGATATGTTAGATGGCTATTTAGCAAGAAAACTTGAACAATCAACACCATTTGGTGCGTTTCTTGACCCTGTTGCTGATAAAGTAATGGTTTCAGTTGCACTTATTGCATTAACCCAACATTACCAATCGCTCTATATTACGATTCCGACCATTATTATTATTGGTCGAGAAATTATTGTATCGGCATTGCGTGAATGGATGGCTGAAGTGGGTGAGCGTGCCAATGTGGCGGTATCGCAATTAGGTAAAATTAAAACCGCAGCACAAATGCTGGCGATTATTGGTTTGATTTGGCAGTACGATAGTCAAATGATCACCTTATCATTTGTATTATTTTATATTGCGACTATCTTAACCTTTATTTCGATGGTGCAATATTTGGTTGCTGGCTGGGGCGCGTTGTCTCAATCAAACAATTAAATTGGTGTTTGTGAATTGAAATAAGTGCATAAACGAGTGTTTTTAAATCATTTTAGATAAAAAATAATCAAACAACTTATTTCCGACATTTTTATGTTGACGCGTTTAATAATCTATGTAGAATGCGTCGGTGTTGAGAGGGGAGTGGTTAACTAACTACCCAATTGGAAGTGCGAGTATAGCTCAGCTGGTAGAGCGCGACCTTGCCAAGGTCGAGGTCACGAGTTCGAACCTCGTTACTCGCTCCAACTTCTTAAAGAAGTCGGCGGAATGGCAGAGTGGCCATGCAGCGGATTGCAAATCCGTCTACCTCGGTTCGACTCCGGGTTCCGCCTCCATTTTCAACACTCCACATGCGAAAGCAGCCCGATGCCCGGGTGGTGGAATTGGTAGACACAAGGGATTTAAAATCCCTCGTCAGTAATGACGTGCCGGTTCAAGTCCGGCCCCGGGCACCATTGATGTTAGAATCAATTTGATGCGAGTATAGCTCAGCTGGTAGAGCGCGACCTTGCCAAGGTCGAGGTCACGAGTTCGAACCTCGTTACTCGCTCCAAATTGGTTTTTGCTGCAACGTAGAAACCCGATGCCCGGGTGGTGGAATTGGTAGACACAAGGGATTTAAAATCCCTCGCTAGTAATAGCGTGCCGGTTCAAGTCCGGCCCCGGGCACCACTTATTTGAGTTAGGCCTCACAAAAAGCCATTGGCAGCGAGTATAGTGCAACTGCTCGAAGTGACTTTATGTTACTAAGTTAAAAAACGGTTGAAATAGAACGCGAGTATAGTTCAGCTGCTCGAGGTGATAACGCGACAAGGTAGCTTTAGTGCCAAGTTAAAAAACGGCTAATTGGAATGCGAGTATAGCTCAGCTGGTAGAGCGCGACCTTGCCAAGGTCGAGGTCACGAGTTCGAACCTCGTTACTCGCTCCAATTTTTAGGGAAAATAATTGATAACTTGGTATCACCAAGGCAGAACTCATAACCTTAAGAGTTCCAATCAATTATTTATCCAGCTTCATTATGAAGACATTGGCGGAATGGCAGAGTGGCCATGCAGCGGATTGCAAATCCGTCTACCTCGGTTCGACTCCGGGTTCCGCCTCCATTATCGAAAGATAATACTCTCCACATGCGAAAGCAGCCCGATGCCCGGGTGGTGGAATTGGTAGACACAAGGGATTTAAAATCCCTCGTCAGTAATGACGTGCCGGTTCAAGTCCGGCCCCGGGCACCACTTTATATCAAATTTAATTCCTTATAATTCTAAGCATATTTTTAGCTAAATTTACTTTGCTTTGCATCATCTGATGTTTTAGGATCAGACCCACGATGGAACACAAGTTTAACACTTTGAAAAACGCACTGATTTTTACTTTATTACTGGTTTTCAGTAAGGCTGTTTTAGCCGTTGAAGTGACCGATCTTTATCAATATAAAGCGGTAGTTGATGATAAATCTCAAGCGCAGCAACGCCGAGCAAACCGTGTTGGTTTTATTGGTGTGCTTGAAAAAGTATCGGGTCGGAGTATTGATAAGTCACACCCTGCAATTGGTGATGCGTTTAAAAATCTGTCTCGCTTTGTACTCAAATACGAGTATGAAGAGTCTTTATACCAAACGTATTTAAAAATTAGGTATCAGCCGCAATTAATCGACGGCGTACTTAATGAGATGGAAATCCCGATTTGGGGTAACCGCAGACCGCTGACGTTAATTTGGCTTGCAATTGAAGAAGACGTGCAACGTTCCTTAGTCACCAAAGAAGACTACCCACAAATTTTTCACTTGCTCGATACCAATAGTAACAATGCAGGTTTACCAATTGTTATGCCGTTACTTGATCTTGAAGATCGCATGAATTTAACGGTTACAGATGTGTGGGCTAACTTTCCGCAGCAAATTTTAAATGCCTCGCGTCGTTACGAACCTGAAGTAATTGTATCGGCAAGGCTGTATCAACGCGAGAATGTATGGCACCTGGATTGGCAGTTTACCAACCAAGGTACATTCCAATTACACCAGCTTAAGGGTGACAAACTCACGATTATCGGAGAGCTTGTTAGTAGTATTTCAACGCAAATCGCCAAGCAGTATGCATCACTTGGTGAAACTGAAGTTGCGAGCAGTGTGTCAGTACGCTTTTTTGGTGTAAAAGGCATTAAACAGCTTGAGGCGTTAAAAACTCGTTTACGTACACTGACCCAAGTTGATGAATTAGATATAAATTTCCGTCAAGGGGAACGTGTGGATTTAGTGTTATATCTTAATGCACACGTAGATAGCTTGAAAAAAGCGTTACAATTGGATTCACAATTTGAGATTATTTTTGATCCATTTAGTCATCAAAGTACACAACAACTTGAGTATCAGTGGCTAAGCCAGTAATGAGTGAATATCAACAAATGGCGTTGCCGGTAACATTGCCGGACGACGAAACATTTATGAGCTTCTTTGGCGGTGAAAATTCCCATGTGGTTAAACAACTTGAAGTGGGATTAACACAACTTCAAACAATGCCATTTAATTATGTGTACTTGTGTGGTTTTTCTGACTCAGGTAAATCACATTTGCTGTATGCAACGTGTATTCGCGCACAAGAACTCGGCTTATCGTGTTTTTTGTTATCCTGTAAAGATCTTGCTTGGCTTGACCCACACGTGCTTGACGACTTAGAAAAACTCGATGTAATTTGCATTGATGATATTCAGCAAGTAGCGGGCGACCCACTGTGGGAAAAAGCGCTATTTAATTTTTTCAATCGCTTCAATAGTGAAGGAAAAATGTTAGTAGTAGCGGGGGATTTACTGCCTAATATGCTTAATATTGCATTGCCAGATCTCGAATCGCGACTCAACTGGGGCACCACCTTTCAAATCCGCTCGATGAGTGATGATGACAAAGCCGAAGCGTTAGTAAAACGTGCGAAAATGCGTGGGCTAACACTCACTGAAGAAGCAACACGTTTTTTATTGTCGCGCGTTAGCCGTGATATGCGTGCGTTACTGGATATTTTAGATAAGCTTGATCACGCTTCAATCGTTGAACAGCGCAAGCTTACCATTCCTTTTATTAAGTCTATTTTGGATCTTTAAGCTAGTTTGGCACGTTTTGAAAAATCGTGCTCTTGCCTTTTTATTTGTTGCGCATGTATCGATGCGGGCGAAATGCAGCAAAGACGGTGTTGAACATAAAAATATAAACCCGCTATTTATTGATTCTTCGTCTTAGTTCTAAATTGTTTTTTATCGCAATATGCGACCACTAAATTAGTGCAATTGAAATAAGCCCAAAAAAACCACCTAAAATTAACAATAACGTGCCTTTTTAACCATTATCGCTCTAGTAAAAACAATTGTTTTTCGGGTATCATAATGGGCTAATTTTTATTAAAAAATGTTACGTTAATCGATAGTTAAACGTTACGAGAAATCAAGCCAACTCAATATAATATTGAGCTGGTTGGCAAAAACGAGTGAAAAGCCCTTATGAATTTAGAAGCAATCTTGGCTGAAGCCCTTGAAGCTGTTGAGAAAGCCAGTGAAATCGCTCATTTAGAAGATGTGCGCGTAAATTACTTAGGTAAAAAAGGCGAGATTACTAGCCTATTGAAAAGCCTAGGTAAAATGGACCCAGAAGAACGTAAAACTGCAGGTCAGGTAATTAACCAGGCAAAGCAGCAAGTTCAAGAAAAAATTAATGCGAAGCGTGAAGCGCTACAAGAAAAAGCATTAGCAGAGAAGCTAGCAAAAGAAACTATTGATGTGACGCTACCGGGTCGTACTCAACCGACTACGGGTCTACATCCTGTAACACGAACTATCGAACGAATTGAAAGCTTTTTTGGTGAGCTAGGTTTTGCTGTTAAATCTGGTCCGGAAGTGGAAGACGATTTCCATAACTTTGACGCGTTGAATATTCCTGAACATCACCCAGCACGTGCTGATCACGATACCTTCTATTTTAACCCTAAGCTGGTATTGCGTACGCAAACAAGTGGTGTACAAATCCGTACTATGGAAGCGGAACAACCACCACTGCGTATCATTTCACCGGGCCGTGTATACCGTAATGATTACGACCAAACGCATACGCCTATGTTCCACCAGGTAGAAGGCTTGATGGTTGATAAAAACGTAAGCTTCACAGAGCTTAAAGGGATTTTGCACGATTTCTTACGTAACTTTTTTGAAGAAGATATGGAAATCCGTTTCCGTCCTTCGTACTTCCCATTCACTGAGCCATCAGCAGAAGTGGACGTAAAAGGTAAAAATGGTAAATGGTTAGAAGTATTAGGCTGTGGCATGGTTCACCCAAATGTACTTCGCTCTGTTGGCATCGACCCTGAAGAATACACAGGTTTCGCATTTGGTATGGGCGTTGAGCGCTTAACCATGTTGCGTTACGGCGTAAATGACTTACGTGCATTTTTCGAAAACGACTTAAAATTCCTAAACCAATTCAAGTAAGAGTGAAGTAACAATGAAATTTAGTGAAAAGTGGCTAAGAGAATGGGTAAACCCAGCAATTGATACTGATGCACTTTCTGAGCAGCTGTCGATGGCAGGTCTTGAAGTGGATGGTTTAGACGCCGTTGCCGGTGATTTTTCAGGCGTTGTTATTGGTCAAGTGGTTGAATGTGGCCAACACCCAGATGCAGACAAATTACGCGTAACTAAAGTAGATGTTGGCGAAGACGAACTACTTGATATCGTTTGTGGTGCTGCAAACTGTCGCCAAGGTTTAAAAGTAGCGGTTGCTAAAGTTGGCGCGGTATTACCGGGCGATTTTAAAATTAAGAAAGCAAAATTACGTGGTCAGCCTTCTCACGGCATGTTATGTGCGTTCGAAGAGTTAGGCATGGCTGAAAGCTCAGACGGCATTTTAGAATTACCTGGAGACGCTGTAATTGGCACAGATATTCGTGAATACTTCGGCTTAGATGATGTGACTATTGACGTTGATTTAACCGCAAACCGCAGTGACTGTCTTGGTATTAAAGGTCTTGCACGCGAAGTAGGCGTATTAAACAGCCTTGACGTTACTAACGTTGAAATTACGCCGGTTACACCGACAATTGATGACAAAATTGACATTGAATTAGTTAATCCTGAGTCATGTCCTCGTTATTTAGGTCGTGTAATTAAGGGCATTAACCTAAACGCTGAATCACCACTTTGGATGGTTGAGAAATTACGTCGCAGCGGTATTCGTTCAATTGATCCTGTTGTTGATGTAACAAACTACGTATTACTTGAACTTGGTCACCCAATGCACGCGTTTGACTTAAACGCAATTGAAGGTGGTATTAAAGTACGTAACGCAAATCCAGGTGAAGAGCTTGTATTACTTGACGGCAATACGGCAAAGTTAAAAGAGAACACGCTGTTAATTGCTGATAACCAAAAAGCACTTGCGATGGCGGGTATCTTCGGTGGTGAGAAATCAGGTGTTACCGAAACAACACACGATATCTTATTAGAAAGTGCATTCTTTAGCCCGCTGGCAATTGCAGGACAAGCGCGTAGCTACGGTTTACATACGGATGCATCGCACCGTTATGAGCGTGGTGTTGATTACAAACTTCAGCATGACGCAATGGAACGTGCAACCCAACTATTACTTGATATTGTTGGCGGTGAAGCAGGCCCTGTAGTGGAAGCTGTATCACAAGCGCACCTACCAAAAGCTAAATCAGTGACATTACGTCGCGCACGTCTAGACCGCGTTATCGGCTACCACATTGAAGATGCAACGGTAACAAATATTCTTACTCGTTTAGGTCTTACAGTTAGCTTTGAAAATGATACATGGCAAGCTGATGTACCGAGTTATCGTTTTGATATTTCAATTGAAGAAGACTTAATTGAAGAAGTTGCACGTGTATTTGGTTACAACAATATTCCAAATGTAGCACCAACGGCGAAATTGGCGATGACAGATCACCAAGAAGCAGTGCTGCCGCTTAAGCGTTTTCGTAACGAGCTCGTTAGCCGTGGTTACCAAGAGGCAATCACCTACAGTTTTGTCGATCCAAAAGTACAAAACTTGTTACACCCAAGTGCCGATGCGCTGGTATTACCGCACCCAATTTCAATTGAAATGTCGGCGATGCGCGTAAGCTTATTACCAGGCTTATTAGGCTCTGTGGTATATAACCAAAACCGTCAGCAGTCACGTATCCGCCTATTTGAGTCAGGCTTAAAGTTTGTTAAAAACGATGCCGCTGAAAATGGTGTTGAGCAAACGCAAATTATAGGTGGTGTGATTTACGGTAATACGCATAACGAACATTGGGGTATCGCATCAACACCGGTCGACTTTTTTGATGTAAAAGGCGACGTTGAAGCACTGTTAAACCTGACTGGTGATATGGCGAATATTTCGTTTGTTGCTGAACAAAATGAAGGTTTACACCCAGGTCAATCAGCTTCGATTATAAGAAATGGTAAAAAAATTGGTTACTTAGGCTGTATTCACCCAGAAATACAGTCTAAACTAGGGATTAACAATCAAGTTTTTGCCTTTGAAATCGAGTTGTTAGGTTTAGAAAACCGTGTATTACCTGAAGCGGTTGAGGTTTCTAAGTTCCCATCTAACCGACGCGATATTGCGATAGTTGTTAAAGATTCGGTAAATGCTGGTGATATTTTAGAGTCAATTAAAAAAGTTGGCGGAAATCAACTAGTTGACCTAAACTTATTCGACGTGTATAAGGGCAAAGGAGTTGAGGCTGATCACAAGAGTTTAGCGATTGCATTAACACTGCAAAATTCAGAGCGAACTCTTGAAGAGAAAGACATCAATTCAATTGTAGACTTAGTGGTGGCCGAATTGGCTGAACAATTTAACGCATCGTTGAGGGACTAGATTATGGCGCTTACAAAAGCCGACATAGCTGAACACCTATTTGTAAAACTGGGTATTAACAAAAAAGACGCTAAAGACCTTGTCGAAAGCTTTTTTGAAGAGATTCGTACTGCACTAGAAGCAGGCGAGCAAATTAAGCTTTCTGGCTTTGGTAATTTTGATCTTAGAGATAAGAAAGAGCGTCCGGGGCGCAACCCTAAAACGGGTGAAGATATTCCAATTTCTGCACGCAGAGTTGTTACATTCCGCCCAGGTCAAAAACTGAAGACACGCGTAGAAGTTGGTACCAGTAAAGACTAACCAAGCGTATGTATGAAGCCAATTCGAAAAAGCCTGCTTAATGCAGGCTTTTTTATTTGTTCTTTATTACAAGCAATCGAATTTTACTTGGTGTGAAAACCTTATCGTGGCGACGTAAAATTACCGTCTTCAATACGCGATAGAGTATCTGCCGCAAGATTTGCGAGCTCACCTAATGATTTTCCTTGATTGGTAAGTTCATATTCAAGCGGTGCTAAGTCAATATTTTGTACGCCAGCTTCTTTTGCTACTAATGCCCAAATATAAGAAAGCTTATGCTCTTCCATTTGATAAAACATATTTGTTAGCGCAGTGTAGATTTCTGGCTTAGCTTCGTTGCCAGCAGGGTTTAACTCAAGCGCATGGTAAAGTTTATCTATTGCCAAATCACTATCAAACTTAGTGTAGTAAGTCGCTAATTTGTATTGGAATTCAGACGTTTCCAACTCACGTTTTTCATCCATTGCAATCAGTGATTGAATAGCCCCTTCATCGCCATTTCGTGACCAGTGATAGAATAGCAGATGTGGATATTGTGAGTTTCGTGTCTCTTTTGATAAACGGTTTATCTCTTTTAGTGCAGTGAGGTGGCCATTTACGCGCGACGTTGTTTTTTCTTTTAGTTTTATGTGTTCAATGCTAGCTGCTAACTCAACACATTTCGCATAATCGTGAAATGCGCTGAGTAGTTTGTATTTAGTGGCATCATCAGGCGTTTTTGATTCTGCATAACGCCCTAAAATAACATCGGCTCGCTCGGTATTACAATGGCTGTCGGTATTAAGATCGGCGCAAAACTGGCTATTTTCGTCACAAATTTCACGAATACTTTTGGCATTGTCGCAGCCAACGAGAAGAGAAAGCAAACAAAGTGCAGAAAGTTTTTTTAACACAATTTAATGACATAACTACAATAGGATGTTCTAAGCTTAGCGAATCCTTTGCTTAAATGTAATAGTGCATTGATCATAATTCGCATAAATTTGTTTTCGCTCAAGGGGATTATCGGTACACGGCAAAAGTCTGATATTGAAATGGTGGAAAAAACAATGTTTTTCAATTAGAATGCACGCGTCTGAAGCACTTCTCACAATTAACGCTTTAGGCGATCCGTTCAAAATTTTACGTTTAGGTAGACAAAATGACCTCATCTCACGAGCAAGATTATCTGAATAGCTGGCAGGAACGCCAAGACTTCGCTGAAAGCATGCAACCAATTATTGGTAAGCTTTACCGTAACCGTGGCATCGAGATTGCCATCTACGGTCGTCCACTAATTAATGCAAGCACAATTGATGTTATTAAAGCACACAAAACTGTTGCACAATTTGAAGACAGTAAACTACGTCTTCGCGAAAGCTTCCCGTTTTTAGAAGCTATCGACAAAATGGAACTGACTTCAGCACGTATCGATTTAGGTAAACTAGCTTATGCTTATATCTATAAAAATGCGGGTGAAGGTCGTTCAATCGAAGAGTACCTAGCAGAAGAACTAGCTGAAATCCACAATAAAGAAGACAAAATTCAACCGCGCGACGTAGTACTTTACGGTTTCGGTCGTATCGGTCGTTTATTAGCACGTCTTCTAATCGAGAAAAGTGGTCCTCACACTGATTTACGTTTACGTGCAATTGTTGTACGTGGCGGTAAAAAAGGCGACCTTGAAAAGCGTGCAAGCTTATTACGCCGCGATTCAATTCATGGTCCTTTCAACGGTTCAATCACTGTTGATAACGAGCGTAATGCAATTAAAGCAAACGGTAGCTACATTCAGGTTATCTATGCTAACTCGCCAAGCGAAGTAGATTACACGCAATACGGCATTGAAAATGCACTTGTAGTTGATAACACAGGTATTTGGAAAGACGAAGATGGTCTTGGCCAGCATTTAGCGGCAAAAGGTGCGTCAAAAGTACTTCTTACAGCACCAGCTAAAGGCAATATCAAAAACGTTGTTTACGGCGTAAATAACAAAGATATTCTGTCTGAAGATGCAATTATCTCAGCAGCAAGCTGTACAACAAATGCGATTACGCCAACACTAAAAGCATTAAATGACAAGTTCGGTATTAAGAACGGTCACGTTGAAACAGTTCACTCGTACACGAACGATCAGAACTTAATTGATAACTATCACAGCGCTGAGCGCCGTGGCCGTGCTGCGGCACTTAACATGGTTATCACGTCAACGGGTGCTGCAAAAGCAGTATCTAAAGCATTACCTGAGCTTGAAGGTAAGCTTACAGGTAACGCTATTCGCGTACCGACACCAAATGTGTCAATGGCAATTCTTAACCTTAACCTTGAAACTGCAACATCAGTTGAAGAGTTAAACGAATTCCTACGTGAAACGGCACTTTACTCAGATTTACGTGACCAAATCGATTACACAGCATCTACTGAAATTGTATCAACTGACTTAGTTGGTAGCCGTTATGCTGGTGTTGTTGATTCACAAGCAACGATTGTTGATGGTGATCGCGTAGTACTTTACGTTTGGTACGATAACGAGTTTGGCTATAGCTGTCAGGTTGTTCGCTGTATGCAAGATATGGCTGAAGTAACACACCCAAGCTTACCTCGTTAATCTAATTTTTTATCTAAAAGCCGGCCATTGTGCCGGCTTTTTTATTCAATTACTCGCATATTGTTTCAGCCCACTCGTTATTTTGATAGGCTTAAAGCTATTGTGCGTTAGGGAACACAGATTATGAGAATTACAAGCCAATTCGATAGCGGAAATATTGAGGTACTTAGCCTTGAAAACCGTGAAGATATTCAATTAAAAATTAAAAATGACAACCAGTCAGAATTTTTCCAGTGGTTTCACTTTAAATTAGAATCACAAATTGATTTATTACATCGTTTGACGATTGTTGATTTAGATAAATCAGCATACCCAGAAGGGTGGGTTGATTACCAGGCAGTTGCATCGTATGACCGTCAAACATGGTTCCGAGTACCAACTAAGTTTGAAAATAACCAATTAGTTATCGAGTTTACACCAGAGTGCGAACAAATATATTTCGCATACTTTGCACCATACAGCTATGAGCGTCACCAAGACTTACTTTCTTGGGCGCAGTCACATGAAAGCTGCACCATCGAAACATTAGGTGAAACACTTGATGGCCGCGATATTAGCGTATTACAAATCGGCGAACCTGCTGACGACAAGAAAACAATCTGGATGATTGCACGTCAGCACCCTGGTGAAACCATGGCAGAGTGGTTTATTGAAGGTGTACTTCACAAACTATTGGATGACGAAGACGCACATGCCGCTGCACTATTAAATAAAGCGGTTTTCTATATTGTGCCTAATATGAACCCAGACGGCAGTGTACGTGGTCACCTTCGCACGAATGCGGCGGGCGTTAACCTAAACCGTGAATGGCAAACACCATCAATCGAAAAGAGCCCAGAAGTGTATTTTGTACGCGAAAAAATGTTCGCTACCGGTGTTGATATGTGTCTTGATGTACACGGCGATGAAGCTATTCCGTTTAACTTCTTTGCGGGCAGTGAAGGCATTCCACGTTACGATGCGCGCTTAAAAGACCTAGAAGATAGCTTTAAAGCGGCGATGTTTGTTACTACACCAGAATTCCAAGATGAACATGGTTATCCAAAAGATGAACCAGGTCAGGCAAATTTAACTGTGGGTTCTAGCTGGGTAGGCCAAGAATTCAATTGTTTGTCTTACACAATTGAAATGCCATTTAAAGATAATAATAATTTACCAGATGTTGATTACGGCTGGTCAGATCGCCGTTCGTATTCATTTGGACAAGACACACTTGCAGCAATCGTAAGTGTGGTAGATAAACTACGATAATAAAAATAGGGGAGCTTATACCAATTCACTTAAATAGCTGGTCATTTTAGCGGGTTAAATATCATGCTAACTGCGTTTGAATTTATCAATGTAGAACCACTACATAAGAAAAATTCTGCCTTGTTATCATTTCATTTCTCCAGCGCTAGTTCTGATCACATACTTAATAGAATTGGTATTGCTTCCCAAAAAATAATAACAAGAGGAACAAGTTGTGGAAGCATTTGGCAATTTTTTAGATATGCTAGATGGTATGTTAGGGAGCGCCTTTTGGTTTCCTTACGTGCTACTAGGGGTTGGTCTATTTTTTACCATTTACTTAAAATTTCCACAGGTGTTGTATTTTAAACACGCCTGGAAAATTGTAAGTGGTAAATACGATAAAAAAGAACACGAAGGTGATACGACGCACTTCCAAGCGTTAGCAACAGCGCTTTCAGGTACCGTGGGTACGGGTAACATCGGTGGTGTTGCACTGGCAATATCAATTGGTGGTCCAGCGGCGCTTTTCTGGATGTGGATGACTGCGTTTTTCGGTATGACAACCAAATTTGTTGAGGTAACGTTATCTCATAAATACCGTGTTAAAACAGAAGACGGCACTATGGCCGGTGGTCCAATGTACTACATGGACCGTCGCTTAAATATGAAATGGCTTGCGGTACTGTTTGCAATCGCAACCGTAATTAGCTCATTTGGTACCGGTTCACTGCCACAAATTAATAATATCGCCCAAGGTATGGAAGCAAGCTTTGGTCTTGAACCGATGCTAACAGGTGGTGTTTTAGCAATTTTATTAGCACTTGTTATTTTAGGTGGTATTAAACGTATTGCGGCAATTACTTCACGCGTTGTGCCATTTATGGCAGCCGTTTATATCATTGGTGCGTTTGGCGTAATTTTTTACAACATCGAAAATATCGGCCCAGCATTTGCCTCGGTATTTACTAATGCCTTTACGGGTTCTGCAGCAGCAGGCGGCTTTATTGGTGCGTCATTTGCCTATGCGTTTAACCGTGGTGTAAACCGTGGTTTATTCTCAAACGAAGCAGGTCAAGGTTCTGCGCCAATTGCCCACGCCTCAGCGAAGGCAGACGAGCCAGTATCTGAAGGTATGGTGTCAATTCTAGAACCGTTTATCGACACAATTATTATTTGTACGTTAACGGGTCTTGTAATTTTATCATCAGGCGCGTGGACAGAAAAATTTGATACACGCTTTGAACGTACCAGCATGGAATTTATCGATGGTACATATCATGAGCGTGTTGATGCGCAGCGCAACGAGCTTTACGCATATTTAAATGGCGGCGAGTCAAGCGTTAAGCCGTTTAATGGTACGCTAAGTATTGTTGAAGGCAAGGCTGTAAATCAAAACTTTACTGTGTTACATAATCGTTCAGTGGGTGAGAAAATTCGTTTCTTACTTGATGGCGACCACTTGCATACCGGTACAGTTGTTATCAAAAAAGGTAAAATTGTTGATAAAAGTATCGTTGTTAAGGGTAAATCGCTTGTACACTCAGCAGAGCTAACAACGCTTGCATTCCAGCGTGGCTACTTTGGTGAAAACGGTCAATACATTGTATCGATCGGTTTATTACTATTTGCGTTCTCTACGGCAATTGCATGGTCTTACTATGGTGACCGCGCAATGACCTATTTACTAGGATCTCGTTCAGTAATGCCTTATCGCGTATTTTACGTAGCAGCGTTTTTCTGGGCATCATTTGCAGACACCACTTTAGTGTGGAAATTGGCGGCAGTTGCCATTGTTGTAATGACCTTACCTAACTTATTCGGCATTATGTTGCTGCGTAAAGAAATGAAACAGTCAGTAGATGACTATTGGGTGAAGTTTAAAAAAGACAACAGCCAAGAAAAAGAGTAAAATAGAAGGCGCCTTAAGGCGCCTTTTTTATTAGTTTAATGGAGCAGTAAATGGCGAGGATAAGTTGTCCAGCGTGTAGCAAACCGATTTCCGATAAACATAAAGTATGTCCACATTGTGATACTGCTGTAGCAGGGCTTGATGATCATGAAAGAGCAAAGCTCGCCAGTCGTCGTTACGTTAGGCGTAAGCAAGCGCTGCTCAATCAATCATTCGTTGCATTAATTATTTTCCTAGGCGGTTTTTTGTATCTTTACTCACGAGAGCCCGCTGCAGATAGCATCGAACAAATGACCACTTATGGCGCCATTGCCGTGGGTTTTGTCTGGTATCTTATTAACCGTATTCGCATCATTTTATTGAAAAAGTCTTAGCATGAACATTGAACACTTAGTTAACACCTTAACGCCAGAAATTTTCGAACGCCTTGAATACGGCGCTGCAACCGGTAAGTGGCCAGATGGCACGCCACTGTCTGATGAGCAAAGAGAGCAAACCGTTCAGCTCGTGATGTTGTATCAAGCAAAAGTAGCTAAAACCAATGAGCAATTCACTATTGGTGAAGATGGTCAGATGGTGCAAAAGTCAAAAGCAGAATTAAAGAAAGAATTCAGTCCTAAAAATGAGATCGCAAGGTTCGCGCAAGATGATATTTAGTAGTTTATTCACGCCGAAATGGAAAAGTAAAAAAGCATCAGATCGTTTATTAGCAATTAGCCAACTTGATGCCAATAAAGTAAAAGATAATACAATCTTAAACCAGTTAGCTAATAATGATGACGACGACAAGGTTAAGATTGCAGCATTAAAACGCATTAATGACATTAGTTTATGGTGGCAAACATATAAACAAGAAAACAGCCAGCCAGTTGTTAGTGCAGCTGAAAAAGAAATTTTTAATCAGCTTGAACAAAAAAAGCCAACTAACGATGAGCTTGAGTTACTGGTAAAACGTTGTGATAAAACCCAACAATTAGAAGCGTTACTGCCACTAGTAAACGATTTTAATGTGCAAGTTTCGTTACTAAAACGCATCGGTAAAAAGCCGTTAATCACAGATTTTTTTGCTAGTGCTAGCGATTCGCAACAACTGGAGTTAGTTCCAGTTATGCAACAATACCAATTAGATAAAGCATTGTTGAAGCATGCAAAACCAGCACTTGCTGAACAACTAAAACAACAAGAAGAAACACGTAAACGCGAAGCGCTTAAACCAGTCGAGGTGAGTAAAGCAAGTACATTAGTATTGGCTAAGCTAAACGCATTGCGCGATAAGTTTGATTTTGTAAAGTGCGATACCGAATACAAACAACTTGAAGCCCAGTGGCAGCAGCTTGAATTAGATTACTTAGACGATAAGCAAAGTGTGGTTGCTAAATACCAAGATATTACGGCAAAAGCACAAAAGCATTTAGTTGGTTTAAAAGCCAAATTTGATGAAGAGCAAGCAGCGAAGTTAAAACAAGATAAAATTAAGTCAGTAAAGCAAACAAGCGTAAGCTTGAAAGAACGCGGTGAAAAAGCGCTAGATGCGCTATTGCTTGAACCGACAGCTGATAACGTATCAACACTTGAAACGGCATTATCAGCAATGAATACGCATCAAGCAGAGCTAGATGGCTTATCACAAATCGATAGTGACTTTACTAAGTTCACTCAGCGTTTAACAGCACAATGTGCTGAAATAAGAGATGTTATTGAGTTATTGCCTGCGATTGCTGAGCAAGTTAATTTAGGTAAAACATTAATTGTTGCAAGTGACTTACAAGGGCTTGATGAAGCGCAAGAAGCTAAGTCTCAGTGGTATAGCACCATGTCAGATATGCTAAAACAGTTACCAAAACCGTTATTGCAAAACTATCAAAAGCAAATGCGCGAAATGGATAAGCACTGGAAAGCTTCGCATCAAGACCTGCTTAAAGAGGTTAAATCGCTACAGCAGGATGTAACGAAAAAGCTTAAAGATATCAAGCGTTTAATTGACGCTGGTCGCTACAAGGTGTGTTTTGGTATTTTTAAAGGTGTACAAGAAAATATTGAGAAACTACCTAAGTCATCACAACAAAAGCTCGAAGCAGAATACCAGCTTGTTGATCAAGAATTAACGAAGGTAAACGAGTGGCAACGTGAAATTAGTTTGCCGAAACGCCATGAGTTAATTGAAGAAGTTAAGCAGAAAATTGCACAAAATGATGCAGATATTGCCGAGTTAAGCCAATGGATTAAGGTAGCACGTAAACGTTGGAATGAACTTGGCTATATTGCAACGGATGAAGAAAAAACGCTGGATGAAACTTTTAATCAACAGTTAGAAATCGCGTTTACGCCGTGTCGTGAACATTATGCCGCACTTGAAGCCGCTCGCGAACAAAATGTTGTTATACGTAAAAACCTGATTGCGCAATATAAAGCGTTAGCAGATAGTGTAAGTTCGCTAACACTAAAAGAAGTTGAAAAGCAGTATAAGCAGCTTAAGCAAAATTGGCGCAATGCAGGTGAAGTCGATAACAAAAATTATAAACAGCTGCTTGCAGAGCTAAAACCGATTGATAACCAAATATTTGCGTTTATTAAAGCAACATATGCGGTTAATGCAGATACAAAAGCGAAACTAGTAAAAGAGGCTGAAGCCTGTTTAACAGACGATAATATTGAAAACGTGATTGAACAATTAAAGTCATTGCAACAACGTTGGAAAGACATCGGTTTTGCCGGTAAAAAGCTTGAAAACCAGCTGTGGAATGAATTTAGAGCAGTTAATGATCGTGCATTTTCATTACGCGACAGTGAGCGCCAAGCTAAGCGAGAGCAGCAAGACGAGAAACTCGTTTCGCTACAAAGTGAGTTCAGGCGCATTACACAAGACGTTGAGTTAGATAATGTAGAATCGCTAACAAACGCAATTTCATCGCTAGCGAATTTACGTGATGAACTGAAGCAGGCTTATTTGCTGAAATCTCAGTTATCAAATGAGGTAAGTAGTACGTTGACTGAGTATGCTGCAAAGCAAGAAGTACTCAAAAACAGTAAAGATAAAGAAAAATTAATTTCACTGTTTGAACAACTTGAACAAGGTATTATTCCTCCGTCTTGGCAACAAAAAGTACCTAGCGAGTTAACGCGCCAGCAAATTACGATTCGTATTGAATTGTTAAACGAAATGGGCTCTCCAGAATCTGATGATGCGGCACGACTGAGTGAACAAGTAACATTACTTCAAGAAAAAGTGAATGGTGCAGCGTTAGATAATGAAACCTTGTTAAAGCAGTGGCTTAGTAAAGGTGAAATTGACAGTGAATCGTTAGCGCTGTTAGCACGCATTAAACCAGCGTTTGTATAATGGACTTTTAACTCTTAAAATTGAGTAAAGCCCGTTTTAAAAAGCCACATTAGTGGCTTTTTTTATTGCCACTCCACTGCAGATAACTATCAGCAGAACGGTGTTAGTAGTTAGCTATTTAGACTGATGAAATATAAATACTTAATTTTGTTTGCTCTCATTTATTCACGTATTAGTGAAATAGTACGCAAGTTAAAAAACGTTAGAAAATGATAGTTATTTTCGACTGTTGCTGAGTTTTTTCTTTAGCCTTTTTAATTCGTCTTGCTGCAAGTTGATTAAATCCCTGTACTCTTCCTTAATTTGCTTGCGTATGGTTTTAACCTCTCTTTTTAAGGCTGTTTTGTCTTCTTTTGACATGTGCTTATCGAGCTGTGTTTTTAACTGGGCCAGCTCATTTAATCGCGCCTTTTTCAGTGCACTTATTTTATGCTCAACTCCTTTTATGTCGGATTTAATTTTTAGCACATGTTGTTTTTGGGTATAGCGATCGATAGTGTCTTTTTTAGCGAAGGGCTTAGAGCTGGTGTTAACCGCTTTCAAAGTCAGTGTTTGTTGTTGCTGTTTCGATTCACATGGAAATTGACTAAAAGTAATGCCGCTTTGTGTTGTGCATTTATAGTAATCAAGCGCTGAACATGTGAATGGAATAAAGAGTAGGGTGGTGAGTAGTTTCATTGCGATTCCCTCATAATCTAGTGACATCCTGTCTCGTCACTAGATTATAGAAAGAGAATGGCTATTGCTCAAACTGCTTTAATTTCTTCAGGCTTTGCACTAAAAATGGTACTTCAAGGTGACTATCAATCGCGAATCCTTGCTGTGCTGATACTGTTTCATGTTTACCGTCAGACGTAAGCAAGGTCAGTTTATCTTTTTTATAGATAAGTAAGGTATTGCCACTAATATTCACACCAGTGTCGCTACCATTATACAGGTTGTTACCTAACGTCGTATTTTGCACGTTTTGGCAATTAAAGGTGTTGGCAAGCACTGTTGTAATCACATCTTGTGGTGTAATAATGCCTGTAGGTGTAATGTGTGCAGCGGTATAAAGTGTTGACTTTGACCATGCATCTTCTTCACTGTTTGCCAGAGAAAATGCAAAATCTACAACGCTATTTTTAATGGTTGCAAGTTCGTCTTGTGTTTTCACATAGTGAACCGTTAAGCTGGCGCTCTCATCTTCCGCTAAGCGCGGAAGATTGATAAACGACGCATTAACGCTATTGCTCCATGCTGGTAAAATCCCCTGTGCACGAATTACTTTTTGATAATAGCTTGGCAAGCCATAAACTAGGTTGAAAAGTGATTCACGCTTATTTGCTGGCTGATAAAAGTTATCTGTGGCATTAAGCACTTTGTCGCTTAAATACTGAGTTAATAAGGTCTGGTTATCAAAAACTAATATTTCTGCAGAAGCTGAATGTGTATTACAGGTTAGCGGCTGGTTTGGCGCAACATAAGTTACTTTTTCATTGGCAAAGCTAACATTTTGCGCTTCTTTGTATTCGTCTAAATCAACAAGTTGGTAACGCGCTAATAAACTTTTCGCTGTGGTTGGGTAAGAAAGCGGTAAAACATTATCTTGCTTGGTGATATCTAGCTTAACATTCGCATCAGCCCAAATATGAAGTAGGTGACTGGCGACAAAGGCAACAATAAATACCGGAGAGATATAACGACGAAACGGTTTTTGTCTCAATTCTGTGAGGTGTCGCCACGTAAAGTTACTGGCAACGAGTTCAAAAAACAAAATGACAAAAATAATGCCACCCGCGATAAATAGCGAAAGGCTAGGATTAGTAGAAATTGTGTCACTGATCAAGGACACAATCTGTTCAAATACCTGCGGCGACAAATGATAGCCAAGTTGAAAATAAACATAGGCGTCTAATGCCAGAAGCGACATGGTGAAGGTCGCAATTACCGCAGCCATGCCCCGAATATGCCGCGGGTATGGAAAAATAAGACTGAGCGGAAAAATTGTCAGCACAAAGCATAAAAATGTCAAAAAGCTAATGTGACCTAGCCAGTTTAACAACAAGAATACTTTGCCGCTAAACGTCATCGGCATTGGGTCTGAAATTAAATAGAGGCTACTCACAATCAATGCAAATAAAATATTTGCAAAGGTGAACCAGTGGCCCCAGCTCAACAGTTTTGCCGCTTTAGACGAAAACGCTTGTTGTGATGACAAATTCATAGCGTTACTTTACTGAGTCTTTTAATGCTTGTGTAAAATTATCTATTAGAGCTTGTCGTTGTGCTGCAGGCACTTTTTCATTAATGATATGTGAAAGTGTATTGCCAAGACTCATTAGGCTTAAATCTAATGGCGCTTTGTGGGCTACAAGGGTTTTTAAAAGGTCATCAACAAGATTTTCTACTTGCTGGTCTGAATATTTTGATAAGATAGGCATCAATTAAGTTCTAATTTTATAAAATTACTCATATTTTAACATTTGAGGCGCGAAAAACAAAGATGACAGTGCAAGTAGAAAGACTCGTCGTTCACTATGTCGACAAAAAAGACGAAACAGTTGAAATTCATCTTCGTAATGATGAAATGCCAGTCAACGACAAGGTTAATGTGTTTATTGAGCAGTTACACCATGCTTACAACGGTAAGCCAGGAAAAGGCTTTTGCGGTTTTAGTCCAGAGAAAAACGGCGTGGTAAGTTCGAGTATTCAAAGTTATCGCCAAGGTGAAATGCATTTTTACCATTTAACTGAACAGGCTGCCGAGGTTTTAAAAGAAGAATTAAACAAATACGCGTTTAATGAAACGGGTTACCTTATTTTTTGCCATTACCGCTTTGTTGCCGACGATTATGTGATGATTGCATTAGTGAATGTAAAAGAGCATTACTCGATTAACCAAGAGCTCGATCTTACTTCGTCGCGTCATTTAGATATCGCGAAAATGCAGTTAGCGGCACGTATCGATCTTAACGGTATGGCAACAGCGCTTGAAGATAACCGTTATATTTCATTTATTAAAGGCCGTGCAGGGCGTAAAGTTGCCGATTTCTTCTTAGACTTTTTAGGTTGTGAAGAGGGTATTGATGCGCGTCAGCAATCGCAAGCAATGTTATCTGCGGTTGAAGACTACTTATCGGATAGACAATTTGATAAAACCGAAAAAGATGATTTACGCAAACAAGTCTTTGATTATTGCTCAGACTGTGTTGCTAGCGGCAGCGATGCTGACGTATCACAGTTATCAAGCACCATAAGTAAAGATGATGAAGTAAGCTTTGATAGCTTTTATAAAGAGCAAGCCTACGATTTAGAAGAGTCATTTCCGGTTGATAAAAAGACGGTAACGTCTATGGTGAAATTTTCTGGTCAAGGTAGTGGCGTAAGTGTGAGTTTTGAGCGCAAGCATTTAGGCGAACGTGTTTTATATGATAAGTACAGCGACACCTTAACCATTAAAGGAATTCCACCTAACTTGAAAGACCAATTAGAGCGTTTCTTTGAAGAAAACTAACGCTAGTTGAAGAGTTACTATTCCAATTCGCTTAATTAAAAAATACGAATTGCTATTACACTAAATTTCAGACAAAAAAAGAGCCGCATATTGCGGCTCTTTTAGTTACAACTTAAGATTAAACTGTTTTTGCCATTGGTGCGCTTGCTTTACCAACTGGGTTAATGCTACCCGGTTGCATACTGCTTGCACTTGGTACTTGGCGTTCACTGTGTGGCATTGCTGATGGCATTTCAAAACCTTCAGTCATTGCGCCACCAGACGCTTTTGTCATTGGCGCACTAGCATGGCAATACGCTACACCGTTTGTCGCAGGTGCTGTGTCTGTCTCAGTTTGAGCGACAACCGCTGCAACACTTGGTGTTTCAACTGTCGTCGTTTCCGCTTGTTGCGTTTCAACAACAACGTCTCCTGAAACTGGAGCGACAGCTTCAAGGTTTTCACTGTTAGCGTCTGCAACTACTTCAGCTTTGACTTCAGGCTGCGCTTGTTCAACTTTTGGTGCTTTTTCAACTTTAGTTGGTTCAACGGCAACTGCTGCATTTTCTGCTAACTTTGTTTCAACAATCGGTGCTTCAACGGCTTCGGTTTTAGTCTCTTGCACTTCAGAAGCTGGGACTGAGTCAACTTCCACTTCTGCCATTGCTTGATCAGCAACTGGTATAAAACCTGGTGACTCTGTTGTCTCAAGTTCAATATCAGATTTGGTTTCGCTTGGCTTTTTACGACGCTGACCAGCTGCACGTAAATGGCGCGGCGAGCGGCGAGAGCGCGTACGCGTCTCTTTTTCGTCGTCGTTTTGTGATTCAGCGCTTTCAGTCGCGGCTTTTGGCTCACTAACTTGCTCTACAGGTTCATTGGCTACGTCGTTAGCAACAACCTGTTGCTCTGCAACTTCTTGTGTTTTCTGCTCTGCAACCGGCGCGTCAGCCTTTGTTTCTGAAGCCGCTACAAGATCAGCGTTTTCTACTTCTTCAGTCACTTTTGCTGGCTTTTTCGCTTTTACAGGTTTAGAACGCTGTGGCTTTTGCTTTTCAACTGGGGCTGCATTTTCAACTACAGGCGCTTGCGTTTCTGTATTTGTCTCTAACGCTTCATTGGTTTTCTCAATGCGCACTTTTTTACGCATATTGCGACGTTGACGACGCTCTTTTACTTTAACCGGCTGTTGTTGATTTGCTTCCGCCTCAACAGGCTTTTGTTCTTTCTCAACCTTGTTAGCGTTTGAGCGGTTGTTACGGCGGCGGCGATTGTTGTTCTCTTTTGAGTTACGTTTTTCATCGCGCTGTTCGCGTTTCTCTTTTTGCTCACCAGCACCTTGCTTATTACGGTTGTTCGGTTTGCGCTGATTGCGACGACGATTGTCGTTACCACGTTGGTTATTACGACGACCACCGCGTTTTTGTACTGGCTTTTCTGGTTCTTCAGAAGCAAACAGGCTACCAAACCACTTAGCGATCTTAGTGAATAAGCCTTCTTTTACTTCTTTTTTAACTGGCGCAGGTTCGCTTGGTACAACAACACCTTGTAGTACTGGTTGCTCTTTAACCGCTTTTTCAGCGTGAACAATGGCATCCGTTTTTACTTCAGGTGCTTGCACTTGGTCAAAGCTTACCGTTTCAATCGTTTCATCTTTCTTTAAACGCAATACTTCGTAGTGTGGTGTTTCCAAATGTGGATTTGGAATAATCACTACATGACAGCCGTGGCGTTTTTCAATACGACGCACGCTCTTGCGTTTTTCGTTTAGTAAGTAAGTTGCTACCGGCACAGGTACTTGTGCATTTACTTGTGACGTATTGTCTTTAATCGCTTCTTCTTCTAGTAGACGAAGAATCGATAATGCAAGTGACTCGTTTGAGCGTACAGTACCTTGGCCGTTACAACGAGGGCAGGTACCTTGGCTTGCTTCACCTAATGATGGACGAAGACGCTGACGCGACATTTCAAGTAAACCGAAACGTGAAATCTTACCGATTTGTACACGTGCGCGGTCTGGTTTTACTGCTTCTTTTAATTTGTTCTCAACAGCGCGTTGGTGACGCGGCGGTGTCATATCAATAAAGTCGATAACAACTAGGCCACCTAAATCACGTAAGCGAAGTTGGCGCGCAATTTCATCTGCGGCTTCTAAGTTAGTGTTTAGTGCCGTTTCTTCAATATCGCCGCCTTTTGTTGCTTTAGACGAGTTGATATCAATTGAGGTTAGCGCTTCAGTTGGGTCGATAACGATTGAGCCACCTGACGGTAAACGTACTTCACGTTGGAATGCAGATTCAATTTGGCTTTCAATCTGATAATGGGTAAACAGTGGTGCATCACCTGTGTACAGTTTTACACGGTTAATGAAGTCTGGGCGAAAACGTTCGATATGTGCTTTTGCTTCATCGAATACGCGCTGCTTATCAATCAAAATCTCGCCAATATCACGACGTAAATAATCACGAATAGCGCGGAAAATTACATTGCTTTCTTGGTGGATTAAAAATGGTGCAGGGCCGCTTTCTGACGCTTTTTTGATAGCATCCCAATGCACAAGTAGGGCGCGTAAATCGTATTCAAGTTCTTCGAAAGACTTACCAACGCCGGCAGTACGTACAATTAAGCCCATGCCTTTTGGTAATTCTAAACGAGACAGCGCTTCTTTTAGCTCTGTACGTTCATCACCTTCGATACGACGAGAAATACCGCCAGCACGTGGGTTGTTTGGCATTAATACTAGGTAGCTACCTGCAACGCTAATAAAGGTAGTCAGTGCTGCACCTTTTTGGCCGCGCTCTTCTTTATCAACTTGTACAATTACTTCTTGGCCTTCTTTTACAACATCTTTGATGTTTGGGCGACCGTTGAAAGTATAACCTTCAGGGAAGTAACTGCGGGCAATTTCTTTAAGAGGGAGGAAGCCGTGACGCTCAGCGCCGTAGTCGACAAAAGCAGCTTCTAGAGATGGTTCTACGCGGGTAATTTTACCTTTATAGATATTTGCTTTTTTTTGTTCATGGCCAGGACTTTCGATATCTAAATCATATAAGCGCTGTCCATCAACCAGTGCAACGCGCATTTCTTCTTGTTGCGTTGCATTGATCAGCATACGTTTCATATTGTTAAACTCTGTAATAGTAGTAAGAGATTAACAACCAGTGTTGTTCAGACACCCACGAGTTTGTGCAGTCTCACGACTGGGCTGTCTGGGGGGAGTATAACTCCGATTTTCTGTTAAATTGCCACTCTAGGCAGGTGCTCGGTATTTGTTTCTTACCCAGCACAAAAATTCATTTAATTTTATTCTGAACGACGTTTGGTCGTAAATCTCGTATTTTATCTTTTAAAATACGTTTATTAGCTGAGTTAGATGGGGCTTTTCTGAATTACAATCTAGTACACTCATTGGTTCAGGGGGCCGCTACATGCGCTTTAAGATCGTTAAAAGCTTTAGAAAGCTGTCATAGACCTGTATGATCTGCGTCTTAAAGCGTGTTTCATCGTTAGCTTTGGCTAATAAAACACCAAATTGACACGTGAAGCGTGAATTTTGCTCACAAAAGGTCAATTTCAAGCGCGATTATCCCATTAAAGATGGACGCTTCGCAACTAAATTATTACTCAAATCAGTGATTAGGCAATGTCAGAACAGCAAAAAAATCAGGTCCAATTTGTTGACATCGATGAAGGCAACCATGGGCAACGAATTGATAACTTTTTAATTACCGCTTTAAAAGGGGTGCCAAAAAGTGCAATTTACCGAATTTTGCGTAAAGGCGAAGTGCGTGTAAATAAAAAACGCATTAAGCCAGTTTATAAGCTACAAGCGGGTGATGTGGTGCGTATTCCGCCAGTTAAAGTGGCTGAGAAACAAGAGTTTGTACCTAAAAATTTAGATAAAATAGCAAAGCTTGAAGACGCAATTTTATTTGAAGATAAATACCTTATGGTACTAAATAAGCCATCTGGTATGGCTGTTCATGGTGGCAGTGGCTTAAGTTATGGCTTAATCGAAGCGCTACGCAGCATTCGCCCAGATGAACGTAATCTTGAACTGGTTCATCGACTAGACCGCGATACGTCAGGCTGTTTACTCGTTTCTAAAAAACGTTCGGTGTTACGTGGGTTACATGAACAACTGCGTGAAAAAACCATGGAAAAAAATTACTGGGCACTGGTTACAGGTAGCTGGGCAAGTAAAATTAAGAATGTTACTGAGCCACTTCGTAAAAATACCTTGCAGTCGGGTGAGCGAGTAGTGCGCGTAGACGAAGCAGAAGGTAAGCCGAGCCAAACACGTTTTCGTGTTTTAGAGCGTTTTGGCCAATTTGCGACGTTAGTGCAAGCATCACCGGTAACGGGTCGAACGCATCAAATTCGTGTACATACGCAATGTAAAGGTCATCCAATTGCCTGTGATGATAAATATGGTGTCGCTGAGTTTGATAGCGAAATGAAGAAAAAAGGCTTAAATCGCCTATTTTTACACGCACATGACCTAACCTTTATTCACCCTAAAACAGAAGAGGGGATGCGTGTTGAAGCACCATTGGATAATCAGTTAAAGAACTGCATCAAAACACTACGTGAAGAAGCATAGATGACAGCGAAAGAACTTATCATTTTTGATTGGGACGGTACCATTATGGATACCGTGCCAAAAATTGTGAATACGGTAAAGCTTGTTGCAGATCGCCACCAGTTAACAAGGCCAAGTGACGATGCTATTCGTCAAATTATTGGTCTTAGTTTAGAGGTCGCAATTGAGAGACTTTTTAATGAACCAAGTGCCACGTTTGAGTTAGCGCAATCATATAAAGAGGTGTATGTGTCAGAAGACGATACGCCATCGACTTTATTTCCTCATGTGTTTGAATGTTTAACTGCATTAAAAAACAAAGGTTATACATTGGCTGTGGCGACGGGCAAAAGTCGCAAAGGGCTTGATCGTTTAATGCACGAGACTCAGCTAATTTCATTTTTTAAAGCGACACGTACCGCTTGTGAGTGCGCTTCTAAACCTTCACCAGAAATGATTTTAGAAATTTGTAGCGAACTTAATATTGCTCCTAATAAGGCGGTGATGATAGGTGATACCAGCATGGACTTGGCAATGGCTCAAAATGCCAAGGTAGCCTCTATTGGTGTTAGCTTTGGCGCACATCCGGTTTCTCAATTAGAGCCTTATGCGCCAGTCGCGATCATCGATCAGTTCGAGCAGCTAGTCGATTTATTTTAAATCCAGTGGGTCAATACCAATTTGTGCAAGCAGGTTGGTTAGTTTAATTAAAGGCAGACCCACAAGGGAATTGGGATCCTCACCTAAGATCTTATCAAATAACACAATACCTAACCCCTCCGATTTAAAGCTGCCCGCGCAGTTCAGTGGTTGTTCTTTATCTATATATTGTTCAATTTGGGCTTGGCGCAAGGTTTTAAAGTACACATCGGTGGTGTCATGCGTTACTAAGGTGTTATTAGTTGCAATATCAAACACGGCAAGCGAGGTAATAAAACGCACTTTATTACTTGAAAATAACGAAAGTTGCTTAATTGCGTTATCGCGCGTATGTGGTTTTCCGAGTATTTGCACTTTGTTGTCAGGCGTTTCAAATACGGCAACTTGATCAGAACCAATCACCACACCTTGTTGATAAAATTGAACCGCTGTTTTGGCTTTTTCAAGCGCTAATCGCTCAACCAATTCAATCACATTTTCATTGGCTTTTGGCGATTCATCAATATTAGGTGAAAAGCTCTCAAATACCGGTAAAATTTTTTCTAAAATTGATTTTCGAAACGGCGAACTTGACGCTAAAATAAACGGGGTTTTCATGATAATTTTCATCGAATACTTACTTTTTGCGCAGAATAGGATTCAATTGCGCTAAATGCAAAGGAAAGTTGAATTTTATTTTGACTCTAAGTCTAACAATCTATATGATGCAGCCCCTATGCAAAAGGTGAAGATTCCGATCACGCTTGATCCTATACGAACCGCACAAAAACAGGTCACTTATGACGGTATTGTGTTGTTCGAGCAACTTCCTCGATTACTCGATGTAGTTGTACGGAACGAGGGTGAGGTCGAAGTTAAAATTCATTTCAGAAAAGACGAACAGGGAATTAGTGTTGTTGAAGGCCATGCCAACGCCAACATTACAACTATTTGTCAGCGCTGTAATGAAGAGTTAGGGTTGGATTTGGAACTAGACTTTGCTTATTCGCCAATAGGTATAGGTAAGTCATCTGAGCATCTACCGTCATGTTATGATGTGGTAGAGATGGATGAGGAAGGTGAAATTAATTTACATCAACTAGTTGAAGACGAATTAATGTTAGCCATCCCAATAGTACCGATGCATGAAGAGTCTCATTGCAGATTTTCAGAAAAGCCTTTGAGCTTTGGTGAAATAGAAGCAGAAGATGACAAACCAAATCCATTTGAAATTTTGAAACAACTTAAGAAAGATTCTTAGGAGATAAGGCAATGGCTGTACAAAAAAGCAAGAAGTCTCGCTCTAAGCGTGGTATGCGTCGTTCACACGATGCGATCAATGGTCCAACTCTAACAGTTGATCCAGTATCAGGTGAAACGCACCGTCGTCACCACGTAACTGCAGACGGTTACTACAAAGGCGAAAAAGTAGTTTCTTAATAGAGCTATTTTGATGTCTAATCTAACCATAGCGTTAGATATAATGGGGGGCGATTACGGCCCCCGTTCTTCGTTGCCTGCAGCAATTGAAGCTGTAAATTCGCACGATAATATCACCCTGATATTATGCGGTAACGAAACCCTCATTCGCACAGAGCTTGAAAAGCTCGATGCTTTGCAACACCCTCGATTACAGATTAAACATTGTAGCGAAGTCGTCAATAACGACGATAAACCATCCACAGCGTTACGCTGTAAAAAAGATTCCTCAATGCGAAAAGCCCTTGATTTAGTTAAATCAGGAGAAGCACAAGCATGTGTGTCTGCCGGTAATACCGGTGCACTGTTTGCGATGGCTTATTGCATCTTGAAAATGCTGCCGGGCATTAGTCGACCTGCATTAATCAGTTCGGTTCCAACTGAAAAACCTAAACCCGTTTATTTATTGGATTTAGGGGCTAATGTTACTGCAGATCCCGAAACATTGTTTGACTTTGCCGTAATGGGCAGTGTGGTTGCCGAACAATCGCAAGGCATTGAAAACCCGACTGTAGGGTTACTTAATATCGGCGCAGAAGATATTAAAGGGCATGAAGATATCAAACGCGCGTCGGAGTTGTTTGAACAATCAAATGCACTTAACTACATCGGTTATTGTGAAGGCACCGACATTTTTAAAGGCAAGGCCGATGTTATTGTATGTGATGGCTTTGTGGGCAATATTGCATTAAAAACCTGTGAGGGTATTGCCAAAATGATCATTCATAAACTAAATAAAACCCTCAAAAAAAGCATTTTTTACCGCGCCGCAGCACTTTTAATGTTTCCAGTGCTAAAAAAACTCTATAAAAAGATGAACCCCGACCAGTATAACGGTGCAAGTTTGGTAGGATTACGCGGTATTGTGGTTAAAAGTCACGGTAATGCGAAATCGCCGGCATTTTTGGCGGCGATAAACGAAGCCGTGCGGGAGGTTGAAAAGCAACTTCCTGAGAAAATAGCAGCACGATTTGCTGCGCTGAAAGGGCAACAACTTGCGCTTGACAATGAGGAAAATGATCCACTTTGTTCACCGTGCAGTAAATAGCGCCACTTTCACCACCAAAAGAATTTTATAACCAGCAAATGCTGGTTTTGTTTTGTTATAGAAGAAGAAACTATGTCAAATAACACAGCGATTTTATTTCCAGGCCAAGGTTCACAAACTGTGGGCATGCTGGCTGAACTACTTGCAGAATCAGATGTTGTTAAAGCAACCTTTACCGAGGCAAGTGACGCACTTGGTTACGACTTAGCAGCACTTGTGCTAACTGGTCCTGCAGAATCATTAAATGAAACGCACCGTACTCAACCTGCGTTATTAACGTCAAGTGTGGCTATTTATCGTCACTTTATTGAAGCAGGTGGCGAAAAGCCAAGTTCAATGGCAGGTCACAGCTTAGGTGAATACTCAGCATTAGTTTGTGCTGGCGTTATTTCACTTTCAGAAGCAGTAAAGCTTGTTGAAAAACGTGGCCTTTATATGCAAGAAGCAGTACCAGCGGGTACTGGCGCAATGTACGCAATTATTGGTCTAGCCGATGATGCAATTGCAAAAGCATGTGAAGATGCAGCGCAAGGCGAAGTAGTATCGCCAGTAAACTTTAATTCACCTGGTCAAGTTGTTATTGCTGG
Source organism: Pseudoalteromonas sp. MMG024 (assembly GCF_021654175.1). Lineage (NCBI taxonomy): Bacteria > Pseudomonadati > Pseudomonadota > Gammaproteobacteria > Alteromonadales > Pseudoalteromonadaceae > Pseudoalteromonas > Pseudoalteromonas sp. MMG024. Next base: position 18,854 of record NZ_JAKFZO010000004.1, on the reverse strand, counting down.
TCAAAAAGCAGCAGTAGAGCGTGCAGGGGAACTATGTAAAGAAGCAGGTGCAAAACGCGCACTTCCGCTAGCTGTTAGCGTACCGTCACACTGTGCATTAATGAAGCCAGCAGCTGATAAATTAGCGGCTGATTTAGAAGCGATTACATTTAATACACCTGAAATCTCGGTGATTAATAATGTAGACGTGGCTACTGAAACTGCAAGCGAAGCAATTAAAGACGCATTAGTGCGTCAACTTTACAGCCCAGTGCGTTGGACTGAAACAGTACAAAAATTAGCGCAAGATGGCTTAACTACGACTTATGAGTTTGGTCCAGGTAAAGTATTAACGGGTCTTGCAAAACGTATTGATAAATCGGTAAGTTGCGCTGCAGTTAACGATTTAAACACTCTTTCTAGCGTTTTAGACGCATAATTTACGGAAAATTTTATGAGTAACTTATTCTCTTTAGAAGGCAAAGTAGTACTAGTAACTGGTGCAAGCCGTGGTATTGGTAAATCAATTGCTGAAACACTGGTATCGCTAGGTGCTAAAGTTGCAGGTACTGCAACAAGCGAAGGCGGTGCAGGTAAAATTAGTGATTACTTAGGCGAAAACGGCAAAGGTTATGCACTTAACGTTACCGACGCTGAATCAATCGAAGCGACACTTGCTGCAGTAAAAGCTGACTTAGGCGATATCGATGTATTAGTAAATAATGCTGGTATTACTCGTGACAACCTACTTATGCGTATGAAAGATAGCGAGTGGGATGACATTATCGATACTAACTTATCGTCAATCTTCCGTTTATCAAAAGCGGTATTACGTCCAATGATGAAAAAGAAAAATGGCCGTATTATCAATATTGGTTCAGTGGTTGGCACTATGGGTAATGCAGGTCAAGCTAACTATGCAGCAGCAAAAGCGGGCGTAATCGGTTTTTCTAAATCTATGGCGCGTGAGGTGGCTTCTCGCGGCATTACGGTTAACGTAGTAGCGCCTGGTTTTATCCAAACAGATATGACTGACGAGCTAACAGATGATCAAAAAGCAGCAACGCTTGCTAACGTGCCTGCGAACCGTTTAGGTCAACCGAACGAAATTGCAGCGGCAGTGGCTTATTTAGCATCTGACGCAGCGGCGTACGTAACAGGCGAAACTTTGCATGTAAACGGCGGCATGTACATGATCTAGCGCATGCGCTTATCGCAATTTCGGCGAAATTGTTTAATTTAGGGTTGAAATTGCGGTGAAAGTAGGCGATAAAAGGTTAGTTTTAGATTTATGAGGTTCGACCAGATAATAAAAATCGAAATGAATCTTGAATCATAAAATTTTGCAGCGTAAACTACGCCGCAATCTGAAAAATAACGCAACAGCGTTTTTTAATTAAGGAAAAAAGAATGAGCAACATCCAAGAACGTGTTCAAAAAATCATCGTAGAGCAACTAGGTGTTCAAGAAGAAGAAGTAAAAGCAGAAGCATCATTTGTTGATGATTTAGGCGCTGATTCACTAGACACTGTAGAACTAGTTATGGCTCTAGAAGAAGAGTTTGACACTGAGATCCCAGACGAAGAAGCTGAGAAGATCACTACAGTTCAAGCAGCTATCGATTACGTTACTGCTCACGCTGAGTAATTAAAGCATAGACATTAAAGGCAGCATTCCAGCTGCCTTTAGTTTTTCAAAAGCCCTCATTAGGGCTTTTGTATTATCTGCACCTAATATATTTTGGAGATGACTGTGGCTAAACGTCGAGTAGTGGTTACTGGCCTAGGTATGTTAACCCCACTAGGTAATGATGTTGATTCAACATGGCAAGGTTTATTAGCGGGTCAAAGTGGCATTGGTTTAATCGAGCATTTTGATACGTCTGATTTCGGTACTAAATTCGCGGGTCTTGTAAAAGATTTTGACCCAACACTTTATATGGCGAAAAAAGATACCAAAAAAATGGATTTATTCATTCAATACGGTATTGCTGCTGGTGTACAAGCATTTAAGGATTCAGGTTTAGAAGTAACTGAAGAAAATGCTGAGCGCATTGGTGTCGCTGTGGGTTCAGGTATTGGTGGTCTAACACTTATCGAAGAAAACCATGTTAAATTACTTAACAGTGGCCCTCGCAAATTATCACCGTTTTACGTGCCTTCAACCATTATCAATATGATTTCAGGTCATTTATCGATTATGCACGGCCTAAAAGGTCCAAATATTTCGATTGTTACGGCATGTACGACAGGTCTTCACAATATTGGTCATGCAGCACGTATGATCGCCTACGGTGATGCAGATGCAATGGTTGCGGGTGGTGCAGAAAAAGCATCAACACCAATCGGTATGGGCGGTTTTAGCTCTGCACGCGCGCTTTCAACACGCAACGATGACCCACAAGCGGCATCGCGTCCGTGGGATAAAGACCGTGACGGTTTCGTTCTTGCAGACGGTGCAGGTGTAATCGTCCTAGAAGAATACGAACATGCAAAAGCGCGTGGCGCAAAAATTTATGCTGAGCTTGTAGGCTTTGGTATGAGTGGCGATGCGTATCACATGACATCTCCACCAGAAGATGGCGCAGGCGCGGCGTTAGCGATGAAAAACGCACTAAATGACGCAGGCCTTAATGCTGAGCAAGTGGGTTACATCAACGCACACGGTACATCAACGCCGGCAGGTGATATTGCTGAAACCAACGCGGTTAAGTCTATTTACGGCGCTGCAGCAAGTGATGTGCTAGTTAGCTCGACTAAATCAATGATGGGTCACCTACTTGGTGCTGCAGGTTCTGTTGAATCAATTGTAACGATTTTATCGCTTCGTGACCAAAAAGTAACACCAACAATCAACCTTGATAACCCAAGTGAAGGTTGTGATTTAGATTACGTTGCGCACACGGCGCGCGATGCGAAATTGGATTACGCGCTGTGTAATTCATTTGGCTTCGGTGGAACTAATGGCTCTTTATTATTTAAGAAGATATAATCGTTAGCAGAAATCGAATTGCGAATAAAAGCCTAGGATTTCCTAGGCTTTTTTGTGTGTATGGATATAACAATAATAAAAAATAGCCAAACTCAAACCGTCGCCTCTACCGACCGAGCATTGCAATATGGCGATGGCTTTTTCACAACCATTAAAGTAGAAAATGGCAAACCGTGTTTGTTAGAGCAGCATTTAGCACGGCTAGCGCGCTGTGTGGCGCGTTTGTATTTTGATAATGTTGATTTATCAGCTATTGAAAACCAAATAAATGCGCTTGCAAGCGACCATTCTCTGGCGGTTATCAAAGTCATTGTCAGTCGTGGTCAGGGTGGTCGGGGTTATCAACTGCCTACCGTACAAGTGCCGCAGGTATATATTTACACTTCTGATTTTCCAGAGAGCTATTTAACGCTCAAACAACAGGGCGTCGCCCTCGATACCTTATCAACGCAATTGGCAATTAATCCTTTACTTGCAGGGTTAAAAACCCTTAACCGTTTGGAGCAGGTGTTAGCAAAGCAAGAAGTACAACAAAAAGGTGTTAGCGAGGGGCTTTTGCTTAACTGTAACCATGAAGTCATTGAAACTACGGTTGCTAATGTTCTGCTCTTAAAAAATGGCCAGTTAATTACCCCAAAACTCGACAAATCGGGTGTGTTTGGTGTTTTTTTAGCGCATTTAGCGAAGCATATCGATATTAAATTTGATACTGTTTCTTTGAGCGACTGCTACAGCGCAGATAATTTATTTTGTTGTAATAGCTTAATGGGGATCGTACCAATTACACGTCTTGATGCACATTACTACAGCCTTGAAAACGCACTTCAATTTTTAAACGAGCAAGCATTATGATACGAGCGTTTGCGTTTTTATTTACGACCTTAATTGCAGCGGTTGCCTTTGTGGGTATTCAGCTTAAGCAGTTACAAGCGACACAAATTAGCATTTCTGAACCAACACTTTATCAAGTAAAGGCAGGTACGGGCGTTAACGCAATGTGCCGCACATTTAAAGCAAATGGTTGGATAAACGACTGCTTTTGGCTCAAGGTATACGCCAAAATAAACCCTCAGTTAGTGGAATTAAAACAAGGCATGTACTTAATTGAGTCGCAGCCTTTGCTATCGTTAATTTCCAAGATGAATAAAGGGCGCGATCATCAATTTGCGTTTACTATTGTTGAAGGCTCAACCTTTAAACAAGTGTTAGCCAGCTTTAAAGATGCGCCGTATTTAGAATTAGTATCAGAGCAATCGTTGCGGACCACACTCAGCATGTGGGGCATTAATCAAACTAATCCAGAAGGGTGGTTTTACCCAGACACGTATCATTATTCTGCTGGCGATAGGCAGTTAGATATTTTAAACCGCGCCTATGAAAAAATGGCTAATACCTTAGATATCGCATGGCAAACCCGCGATACCTCAGTACCACTTAAATCAAAATACGATGCGCTTATTCTTGCATCGATTATTGAGAAAGAATCAGGTCACAATGCAGAGCGTGATTTAATTGCGTCTGTATTTGTAAATCGCCTTCATAAGGGCATGCGCTTACAAACCGACCCAACAGTAATTTATGGGTTAGGGGATGAATACCAAGGTGATATTAAAAAAGAGCATTTAAAACGTTACACCGATTATAATACGTATCGTATTAATGGATTGCCGCCAACACCTATAGCTATGCCATCAGAGCAGGCTATTTACGCGACTTTAAATCCACGATACTCTGATTTTTATTATTTTGTTGCATCAGGAGATGGTAAACACCATTTCTCTAAAACATTAGCTGAGCATAATGCAGCAGTTAGGAAATATATTTTAAAAAAATGAACGGTAAATTTGTTGTTATTGAAGGCCTTGAAGGGGCTGGTAAATCGTCTGCAATAGCAGTGTGTCAGCGCGTATTAAATGACGCGCAGGTTAATTTTGTTAATACCCGGGAACCGGGTGGTACACCACTTGCCGAATCGCTGCGCAGTTTAGTGAAAGCAACGCACGAGGAAAAAGTAAGTGATGCAACTGAATTACTGTTAATGTACGCAGCACGCTCGCAATTGGTTGAAAATGTTATCTTTCCTGCACTTAATCGTGGCGACTGGGTATTAGGCGACAGACATGACTTATCATCGCAAGCATACCAAGGTGGTGGCCGTGAAATCGATAATCACAAACTTGAAGCCTTGGCGGATATAGTGTTGGGCGAGCTAAAGCCAGATTTAACCTTGTACCTTGATATCGATCCAAAAATTGGGTTAGCACGCGCCGCGAATCGTGGTGAGTTAGACCGTATTGAACTTGAACAATTAAGCTTTTTTGAACGTACTCGCGAAGTGTATTTAAACGCCGCAAAAAACGATAGTTCAATTGTTACCATTGATGCTAGCTTACCAATGGAAACTGTTCACATGAACATTGAAAAAGCACTTAAGCAGTTTATTGATGGAGCGAATGCGTGATCCCAAGCTGGCTTCAACATAATTACGCACAGCTTCAGCAATTAGGCGCCACGGGGCAGCTGCATCACGGCCTGTTGCTACTTGGAAAAGAGGGCGTTGGTAGTTTCGATTTGGCATATCAGCTGGCGTTAGATTTATTGTGTATGTCTAACGGCACTCAGGCATGTGGTGTTTGTAAAGCATGTACCTTAAATAAAAGCCAAACAAACCCAGACTTTATGTTGGTCAGTGCCGAAAAAGACAGCATTAGCGTTGAACAAGTGCGTGCGATCAGCGACTTTTTTGTCAGCACAGCAAGCTTCCAAGGTAATAAAGTGGTTATTGTAAAAGATGCCCATTCTTTAACCTTATCAGCAAGTAATGCACTGTTAAAAACCTTAGAAGAACCCAACGCTAATCGCTACTTGGTACTGCTAAGTGATCCCAATACGCCACTGCCAGCAACAATTTTAAGCCGTTGCTTTAAAATTACGTTGACGGTAGACGCCAATCAAGCAAAACAATTTATTGGTGATTTAAGCATTGATGCGACACAACCTTGGGTTAATGCGTTTTTACATAGGCCGCTATGTTTGAAGCAATGGCAAGAAGACGGGCAACTAAGTGCCGTTGAATCTTTGTATCAGTTATCTCAGCAGCAAACGTTACAACCATGTCATAAGCAATTGCTTGAACTTTTTAACCAAAACACTGATTATATAGATATATTTGCGCAATTTTGCGCACAAAAATTGCAAACTGAGCTACTCAGTAATACGCTTGATGTAAAACGCTATCAAGAAAAAAATCAAGCATTGCTCAGTTTTGCGCATAAGTTTAAAGAAGTTAAAGGACTTAATTTATCATTGCAGCTAAACCAACTGTTAAAACAATTAAGTTATTTATAAATAGGACATTATTTTGCAAGAATTACTAGTCGATTTTGAAGATACACGTGAATTGTACAAGAGCTACATGCCTTATTTAAAAACAGGTGGCTTATTTGTACGCACCAATATGCAATTTGAAATGTCTCAACCATTAGCATTGCGCATTAGCTTGCCAGATGCACTTGAAGAAGATGTTATCACCGGTGAAGTCGTGTGGATCACACCACAAGGTAGCCAAAACTCAAATCCACCGGGTGTTGGTGTGAGCTTTATCGATGATAAGAGCCAAGTGCGCGATAAAATCGAAAAAATGCTAGGCGGTATGTTAAACTCTAGCGATCCCACTTATACCATGTAGTTTATGGACTTTTTGTGATTGTAGATTCTCACTGTCATTTAGACAGACTTAATTTTGATGAGCTTGGTCTTTCTCTTGACCAAGTATTAGAAAACGCCCGCGCTAAAAGTGTAGAGCACTTTTTATGTGTGTCGGTAACCTTAGATCAATTTCCAAGTATGTTGGAAAAGGTTAAAGCGTATCCCGATGTGTCAGTTAGTTGTGGTGTACATCCACTAGACCAAAAAGACGTACTTGATAAAGCACGTTTAGTTGAGCTTGCAACGCACGATAAAGTAGTGGCGATTGGTGAAACAGGTCTTGATTACTACTACAGTAAAGACACCCACCAAGTACAACAAGATTCATTTGCAGGGCATATTGATGTTGCCAATGAATTAAACAAGCCGTTAATCATTCATACCCGCGATGCAAAGCAAGATACCCTTGATATTATGCGCGCTCACAATGCGCAAAACTGCGGTGGCGTATTGCATTGCTTCACCGAAGATTGGGAAATGGCAAAGCAAGCGCTAGATTTAGGGTTTTATATTTCTATTTCGGGCATTGTAACCTTTAGAAATGCCGCAGCGCTGCGCGAAGTGGTAGAAAAAATTCCGCTTGACCGTTTGTTAATTGAAACAGACTCGCCTTATTTAGCGCCAGTACCGCATCGTGGCAAAACTAATCAACCTGCGTATGTTGAAGATGTTGCGTACTTTATCGCGGATCTTAAAAAGTTATCGTTTAAAGAGCTTGCAAAGGCAACCACAGATAACTTTTACGACCTCTTTAAACTAGCTAAGTAAACAGGATAACTGCGTGACACTGCCTATTCTGTTAACAGGACCTATGATCCGGCGAGCAGAACCGAGACAGGTCACGTTATTTATTGTAAGTTCCCAGCAAGCGCCGTTTAAAGTGAATGCCCCGGCGCTTGGTGAATTTGAGCAAACGCAACAAATTTTAGCGCTTGGCGAACACTGTTTTTGCCACTTTTACTTTCTAAATAGCACATCGACTACAGGGTTTGTGGTTGATACGCTAATTTCCTATCAATTAGAGCACAACAACGCGCCCGTTGACTTGTCGGCGTTTTATCTTGATGGACAATCATCGTGCAGCTTTGTTATTGCTAAACAGCTTAGTAGCATTTTGCATGGCTCGTGTCGTAATCCACATCATGAATCAAAAGACGCGCTTATAACCGCAAGCCATTTCTTGGCAAGTAAACGCAAAAATAATGAGCCAGAACCAAGGTTACTGGTGATGTCGGGCGATCAGATATACGCAGATGATGTTGCGGGCCCTATGCTATTAGCGGTTGAACAGTTAATCCACCAGCTAAAGCTTTTTAAAGAGCCTAGTCTGATTGACGAACTTCAGGCTGATGCAAAACATACGCTTTATACGCGCGATACTATTTTACCGATAACCAAATGGCATGAGCGTTCTAAACTCGAGTTTGGCTATTGGCTGCGCCAAGATTTGGAGCACTTTACCAGTTTAAAATCGCATAACCACTTGGTGCATCTTGAAGAATTTTTTGCGCTTTATTTATTAACAACGAGTGCAGCGTGTTGGCAGTTGGTTGGGTTAGACGATTTAACATTCGAATCGAATAATCAAAAACACACCAATACCTTTTTACAAGAAAAACAAAACTTAATCGACTTTGTTGATGGATTGCCCGAAGTTGAAAAGCTATTTGCTAATATTTCCCATATCACCATGTTTGACGATCATGATGTCACTGATGATTGGAATTTAACGGCGGGGTGGGAGCAGGCAGTTTATTCAAATCCGATAAGCAAACGCATTATTGCTAACGGTCTGATAAGTTATTTAGTATTCCAAGGTGTGGGTAACGATGGCGGCGAATATACCAAGGCGCTATTACATGCACTAGATGAGCAAATCACTACGCAGTATCGTCATTTAAAGCAATTTGATAATCAAATATTGGCATTTGATAGGTGGCATTACACCCTTGATACTCACCCTAAAATTATTGCACTCGATACCCGAACACACCGCTGGCGTAACGAAACCGATTTTAACGAACCGTCAGGTTTATTAGATTGGGAACAATTGGTAGAGCTTGACGATAATATGACAGGGCTTGAGGAGGTTATTTTAATCTCACCAGCGCCGGTATTTGGTGTTAAATCAATTGAAGCGATTCAAGCGATTTTTAACTTTTGTGGTCAGCCATTATTAGTTGATGTGGAAAACTGGATGGCCCATGAAGGGGCAGCGCGAAAATTAATGCAAATATTCAAACGCGCAGATACGCCAATTGAAACGCTGATTTTGTCAGGTGATGTGCATTATTCGTTTTGCTTTTCGGTGCAAAGCCGTTTTTCAAATCGTGATAACCGTATTTGGCAACTTACCGCCAGCGGCATTAAAAATGAATTTCCCAAATCTTTGCTCAGCAAATTAAACACTTTAGATAGCATTTTGTACCATCCAAGTAGCCCGCTTAATTTCTTTACAAAACGTTGGCAAATGAAGGTGCATAAACACCGTCATAAGCAATCAGCAAAGCATTTAGTGAGTGATTCGGCAATTAGTTTGGTGTGTTTAGACAACGAACGGCTGACGCACTACCAGCTATTACATGGTGATGGAAACATTACAGAATTTGATCTAAAAGAGAAAAGTTAAATTAAGCCCCGATTTTAACCTTCAATACAGCTCAAAAGTTGCAAAATACGGGGCTAAAGCCAAGTTTGTTGCGCTTTTACAAACGCCCAATAAAAATCGCCCAGGACCAATCCACATTGTCCTGGGCTTAGGGGAATGGCTCATTTAATGAGCCGTGCGCTAACTTACAAACTTGATCATTTCATAGGGAGAAGTGAAAAAGTATTAATAATTGTAGTTAAATTAATCAAAAAAAGGAAATTTTTGCTTAAAAAATAAACTCAACAAAAACAGTTGGTTATAAATTATTTAAAAAATTGTTAACAAGTTTTCATTAAGTTATTCCCAAGTTATCAACCGACTATCCCGAACTAACTCACGTGGCAACCCATTTTTGATTTTGTTCTTTTGCCATTTGCCTAAGCCAACGCAAGTATCGTTTAATAAAAGTAATACCTCGTCTTTCGCGCTAGTAACTTGTGCTAATTTAATATCTTTTCCTTGAAAGTAGTCACAAGCCTCTGAAACTGACAGTTTATGGGTGTTTTTAAGGCCTTCAGCGCCAAAGCAAGTTGCAAATTCATGATGTAATCGAATGCCATTTTTATGCACCTTACCAAGCAAAATCCCAATGCGACTGTATTTAATTTTGTCTATTACCGAGTCTATATTGCTAGGGAACAACCAAAGCTCTTGCTCGCGTTGCCAAAGCTTGCCTGCAAGCGGTTTCATAGCAAATTGCTTTTTGATTATTTGGTTAAATTGCTCGGTTGTTTTTTTATCTGCGGGGGTAAACGGAAACGCCCCTTTTTTAACTTTAGGCTCAGGCTGTGGCACATGGGACTTTTTAACAAACTTGGCGACAAAAAAACCTTCGGTATCGTAAATTTGTGGCCAAATATGTAAGTAACCTTCATCGGTTGCCGAGTCTTTCGCATTTTCAAATAAGTGATTTAGCGGCACTACCTCAATATGGTCGGCAAATGTAGTGAGTAAATATTGGCATACTGCTTGGTTTTCAAGTGGCGTTAATGTGCAGGTTGAATACACTAGCGTGCCACCGGTTTTTAAGGCATAAAACGCACTTTCGATTAGGCGCTTTTGCACATCGGCAATTTCAATATTAGATTCAATAGACCAATTTTTTAATGCACTCTCGTCTTTACGAATAGTGCCTTCGCCTGAGCATGGTGCATCAAGCAGAATATGGTCAAAGCTCTGTTCCATATACTGACCAAAAATACTGGCGTCAAAATGCGAAAGGGCACAGTTGCTAATACCTAAACGCTGCATATTGGCACTTAACGACTTAATACGCGAACTCGAATACTCATTGGCAACTAATACACCTTCGCTTGAAAGGGCCTCAGCAATTTGAGTTGATTTACTGCCGGGAGCTGCTGCCATATCAAGTACACAGCAGTCACTTATGTCGTTACCATCTAACAGGGCGGTAACAGGCATCATGGAGCTTGCTTCTTGCACGTAAATGCAACCAGATAAGTGAATATCAGTATTACCCAGTGAAAGTGATTGTTGGTTTTCAGGGCGTTCAAGCCAAAAGCCATTTTCACACCACGGCACCTGCGTTATTTGCCAATCGTTTAGGGCTGCGTATTGTTTAAAACTGGCAACTGACATCTTTTTGGTATTTACGCGAACGGCGGTTCTAAGTGGCTTCTTACATGAGGCAAGATAATCATCTATTGAGAGATGATTTGGAATATAGCTTTCAACATCGTCAATAAACGTTTGTGGAATATAAATATTAGAATGCACTTTTTATCTGCCATGTAAGGGTAATTGCGACAATAATACAGGAAATGTGGCACACTAAGCAGCATTCAAAATAATAATAATCTGATTATGCTTAACAAAATTTGGCTTTCATTTTTCATTATCGCGTTTGTGTCTGCATTAGCTACTTGGATTGGCGGTGACGGCTTAGTATTTGAAAGGTTGGTACAAGCTGTATTTAGTATGGCCAAAGTATCCGTTGAAATTGCTATAGGCTTAATTGGCGCGCTGTGCTTTTGGTTAGGGGTAATGAAAATTGCCGAGCGCGGCGGCATGGTAGATGTGCTTGCCAAAGGCTTATCGCCACTATTTACCCGCTTAATGCCCAGCGTGCCAAAAGGCCACCCAGCGTTTGGCTCAATTACCATGAATTTAAGCGCTAATTTACTGGGTCTTGATAATGCAGCAACGCCAATGGGCATTAAAGCCATGCATGATCTGCAATCTCTTAACAAAACGCCCGATACCGCAACCAACGCACAAATTCTGTTTTTAGTATTAAACACCAGCTCAGTGACGCTATTTCCAATTGCGGTATTTGTTTATCGCGCGCAGCAAGGCGCTGCTAGCCCAACCGATGTGTTTATTCCCATTTTATTGGCAACTTTTGCTTCAACGTTTGTTGGTTTATTGGTTACCTGCGCTATTCAGCGAATTAAACTGTTTAATACTGTTGTGCTGTTATACCTTGGTGGGTTAGTAGCAATTGTTATGGCGTTAATTTTGTATTTTATGAACTTAACCACCGAGTTGATGCAAACCCACTCGGCAATATTCAGTAACTTTTTAATATTTGCGTTTATTATTCTGTGCTTGTGTTGGGCAAGCATTAAAAAAATTGACGTGTACGACAGCTTTATTACTGGTGCCAAACAAGGATTCGAGTTATCGGTTTCGTTAATTCCATATTTATTAGCCATGTTATGTGCCATTGGGGTGTTTAGAGCAAGTGGGGCGCTTGATTATGTATTGGATTGGCTGCGTACTGTAGTCATTACGTTAGGCGGAGATACACAATTTGTAGATGCCATGCCAACTGCTTTTATGAAGCCACTTTCAGGCTCAGGCGCGCGGGCAATGATGTTAGAAACCATGAATACCCATGGTGCAGACTCATTCGCAGGGCGTTTAGCTTCTACTATTCAAGGTTCAACCGAAACCACGTTTTATGTGTTAGCAGTGTATTTTGGTGCAGTTGGCATAAAACATACCCGCCATGCAGTGGGTTGTGGCTTAGCTGCAGATTTTGCCGGTATTCTAACTGCCATTGGTGTGTGCTATTGGTTTTTTGGTTAGGTCACTATTGTTAGGGAAAGCTGAAATTGTTCGTTAAGTTCCATAACACATAAATTTAGTAAGTTAACTTGCCTTTGTATTAAGTTTAACCAAGTAATCTTCATTCATATTTAGGCGTAACTTTTTAAAACTAATAATTGTAGCTCTATGAAATATTTTAGAAAAATGATTGAACACTTTATTCCAGTCAATGATGCTGAGTGGGCACATGCGTGTGAAATGTTTGAGGTAAAACGTGTTAAAAAAGGCACCAGGGTACATTGCGCAGGTGACGTGTTCGGTGAAATCTGGTTTATAAAAAGTGGGTTAGCGAGGTCTTACCTTACCGATATAAATGGGAAAGACCATACGTGGCAGCTCTATTTTCGCGGCAAGAGCAAACATGGCTTAAATCACTTTATGGATGACAGTGTCAGTTTTTATGAAAAAACAGGTTCAATGCTTAACTTTGAAGTTCTTGAAGATTCGGTTTTTTATGTAACGTCTCTTGAAACCCTCGATAAGTTTATTATGCAAGAAAAAAAGTGGGAGACATTAGCAAGAATCTGGCTACATAACACATATTATTCATCAACATATAAGCGAGTACTCTCACTTATGTCAGAAACCGCTGCCGAAAGATACACCCGCTTACTAGACGAATACCCATTAATATTAAAGCAAGTTAAATCCTATCATATCGCCTCATATCTCGGTGTTGCTCCCCAAACACTGAGTAAATTAAAAAAATGAATCTAGGTGAATGAGTTAAGTTATTTTGTTGTTTACCATTCCATTTTTAATAATGGAGTTAAACAATGAAGACACAAAAACAATTTAATCCCCATATACAAGCTAAAAATCAGCAGTGGGTGTTACGCAAATTTGACGCTGATTGTGCTCTGCTAAATCTGCCAGACGACGTAGTTCACGCTGTTAATACGTGGAGGTTTTTATGATAGAACTGACGAAAATAGGCGGGCACCTAATATTTATGGGAATTGTGCTTTTTCTTATTGGTTTAATACAAGGTGCGGTAATCCCTAGAGCAAAAAACTCCCGAATGGCGCTTTCTGGTCATTTAACAGCTGTTCAGTGCGGTATGGCTCTGGCAATTTTTGGTGTGATTTGGTCGCTGGTAGAGTTGCCTTTATTTATTGAGACTGTTGTGGCTTATGGTTCTGCCCTTGGGTTTATACTTATTTGGCTTGGAATAACGATTGCCTCCGTGACAGGTGCAAGTAAAGCGCTTCCTATCGCTGGTGCAGGCTTTTCAGCAATCGTCACTTTCGAATTGATAGTTACAATTATGGTACGTTTAGGTTCATTACTATCATTAATCGCCTCGACAATATTGGCTTTTACATTAATGCCACTAATTTACTAACTGAAATATATGCATATAAAAACCATCGACCTCTTAGCTTGTTATAAAAATTACGCATAAGGATATGTTTAGCAGTGATGGATTCTGGCGCACGGGCAATGATGTTAGAAACCATGAATACCCATGGTGCAGACTCATTCGCAGGGCGTTTAGCTTCTACTATTCAAGGTTCAACCGAAACCACGTTTTATGTGTTAGCAGTGTATTTTGGTGCAGTTGGCATAAAACATACCCGCCATGCAGTGGGTTGTGGCTTAGCTGCAGATTTTGCCGGTATTCTAACTGCCATTGGTGTGTGCTATTGGTTTTTTGGTTAGTAGCCAAAAAGCAAAATGTTTACAAATGCGACAAGGGACTAATCACACCGTTCGCTCCTTGTTGCAACACATGCGTATAAATTTGCGTAGTTTTAACATCGCTATGACCTAATTGTGCTTGAACAGTACGAATATCTGCGCCACTTTGTAAAAGATGAGTCGCAAAGGAATGCCGTAATGTGTGTGGCGTTACTAGTTTGATAAAGCCAGATTGTTTAGCAGCTTGTTTTATAGCTTTACGAATACAACTTACATCAAAATGGTGACGCCTTATTTCGCCTGTTTCTGGATCAGCACTTAACTTATAAGAAGGAAACAAAAACTGCCATGCGAGTGACTTATTGGCAGTAGGGTGTTTTTTAGCAAGCGCTGTTGGCATCCATACTCCTGCAAATTGTGTGTTGTTTAAATCACGTTTTAAATACTCATTGACTTGAATTATCTTATTCCTCAATAAAGGAATAAGCTGTTTGGCAAGAGTGACTATGCGGTGTTTGTTCCCTTTACCGTTCCAAATACGCACGCAGAGGTAATCAAAATCAATGTCCTGAACCCTTAAGTTAACCACTTCTCTACTTCTTAAGCCACTGCCATACATTAAACTCGCAACTAAATAATTCCGCTTAGTTAAGTTTGAAAGTAACAAGCGAACTTCTTCACGAGTTAAAACGGTGGGGAGTTTTTGTTGGCGATTACTTTTAATAAAATTTAAGTTTATCGAAAGCGTCTGTTTAATAATGTGCCGATACATAAAGACAATAGCATTTAGAGCAAGTGCTTGTGTATTTGCTGCAAGATTTCGTTGTACTGTTAGGTAGTTCAAAAACGTTTCAACTTCGGTATCTCCCATTGAAGCTGGGTGACGCTTATTGTGAAAATTAATGTATGCAGCTATCCAATGAATATATGATTCGATTGTTTGTTTTGCATATCTTCTAGAATACATTTCCTCAATAATAAAATTTAAAAATGGAGAACGTGTTTTCATAATAATTAACTTTTCATTCGCACTGTGCTTATATACAGTATTGCGGTTTTTCCTCCTTAATCAAGTTAACAGGCAATTTGCCTCTTTTTACCAATTAACTATGAAGAGTTATTCAGCTAAGTTGATGACTAGTAAATGTTTGTAACAAATGTTATAAACTGGCTTGAAGATAAACAGGCGATGTTGCGGTAGAAAAAGAGGCAACTTGCCTCTTAATAAACTGTTATAAAGCCTAAGGTAACTGATGAACCTCGAAGCATTTTACCAAGACTATACTCAAGCAAAATCGCTAAAAGATAAGAATGAAAGTCATCATCTTGTCCGCAAGATTGTAGGTAGAATTGCTTCTAATTTTCCAAAAGATAACCCTGACTCTTTAGCTTGGTTTACTGCGGCTTTAATGCACCCTGAGAAAAAGTGGTTTGTGGTAAAGCTTTTGGAAAAAGTTAATCCTTTACCTAAAGCTCTTTTCGATGATTTAGTCTTTGCTTCATTAATCGAACATGATCCTAGTTTTAATAAATGGTTTATTAAGCCCTGTGTAAAGTCTTTTGGTATTGAAGCAGTTAAATCAAAGATCATGTCTGTTGCTTCTCATCCTCAAGTGGTTGAAAATGAAGGTGTAAACAAAGTAATGTACTGGGTTAGGTGAATGGCTTTATAACAAGCAGTTCAAGCGGGACTTTTTACAGTTTGCTCGGTTTCGCTTCGCTACACGATTTTAGCAAACTAATAAAAAGCCCCTTAACGTGGGCGTTAGGTCTCTAGAGTATTTCTTATGCAATTGGTTATAAAAACCATATCAATTTTATTCTTTCTTCAAATATTAAACGTTAATGGAGCTGACGTGAAACCAGAATCGAAACACATAGAATTATCTACTGATACTTGGGTTTTATCTTTACCTGAGTCATGGAAACCCGAAGCTATCGAAGGTGGGGTTAGAGTAGATTCAGCAGACGAGATTTTTTCGATTTATGTATCCACATACAATGTTGATACTCCTTTAAGTGGTTGGGCACAACGAGATCTCGAAATTGTTAAAAACTCCAAGCATTCAAACCCAGAAAATAATTTTAAATACATGCAAGAAACAATAGATTTGGCTTCAGACATCCAATCCTTTGTACTTGATGCATATGATAAAAAAAGTAGCTTTAGAATTTATACACAGCACTTTCGAATGGGTAATAAGCTGGTGACTTTTTCTATTCATGATTATTGGTGTCAGTCTTATGAAAAGTCTGTTAACTTTACACAAGAATTACTAAAAGGTTTTAAAATCAAGACCTAACAAGGTATTTAAACCAAGGACACAAAACAACAGGCTTGTGCTCCTTCGTCGCTGATTTTAGCCTGTTATTTTGTGCCGTTTAATACGGCGTTAGAGTTTTTGGAATATATCGATGGGCATGACTAGCGGAATCAACATAAGTGAACTCAATGATTTCTTTGACCATATATTTGAATATGATGTTTTAGTTTATGAAGCTTATTCTGACTTTGATTCTGAGCTAAGGCTATTTTCTTCTCTAAATGAGTTAAAAGATTACGTTTCCTATAAAATTAACAAAAACAACGAATTAAACAAAGATATTAATTTGTCATTACATTATGTAGATACTTGCGGACAAGTGTTTACTGAAAAACACGAACTTAACCCTGATGAGGGTAATGGTGCCAAATACAGATATACAAGTGATGGCTGGGGAGTTATTAACTTCAACGTATTTATTGAAGGTGCCCATTTTGGTTTATTTAGCTTACATTCTCGTAATGAAAAAGAAGCTAAAGAATGGGAAGATACATTGCCTGAATTTGGCAAGCCTAATTCTTGGGATTGGAAGAAAGTAAGCTTTCATATAAAAAGGCTAACGCAGGTTTATACCAAGATAAATAAAGATCTGGCAGTAAAACTCTAACAAAACCGTCAAGAAACGACGCAAAAAGCTTGGCTTGCGCTCATTCTTCGCTAATTATAGCCAAGCATTTTCCGCCTCTTACGGCGGCGTTAGCTTTCTTTTGAGATTGGAGAATAATGGTAGGTTACAGATGGACTTGTCAGGCATGTGAGTCTGGTAATGAGCCAAATTTGGATAAGTGTGCTTTTTGCGGCTGCCCAGCAAACGCAGGTAGTGAAGATATAGAAAAACATAATAACCCTGAGGGCTTTAAGAAAAAGAAAGCAAAAGAAGAGTATTCTCAGTCGTTGTTTATTTACTTTTTTATTCCTTTTTTTGCTGCAATCCATGCTGTAAATGGGCGGTACGAAACCTTACTTCTTCTTTTTGGGATAACTACTGCTGTTAGCTTTAAAAATATTAAACTACTTACTCATATTTGGCGTGATAATTGGGCAAGAACAAGTCTGAGCACAATATCTAGTTTATTCTTGGCATTAATACTGGTTAGGATATTCGTCATACCAGATAACAGTGACTTGGTGTGGTGGTCTGCTTTGTCTTATTTTCTGTTGGTACCGTTCTCATTTTACTATTTTTTTAAAAGTAAAAATGGCAAAAGAGTTTTTAGTGAGTACTACTCGAAAGCTAACAAGGTTGTAAACGCGGACAAATAACAGTTGGCTTTGTTCGTTCCTCACAAATTTTAGCCAACTATTATTAGCCGGTTACAAACGGCGTTATATGGCTAAGGAAAGTATGCGTAAATTTTTAGTTTTGATGATATTTTTAGCTTCTAGCTTAGTTTATGCCGATTCTGACCCTTGCGAGTCAAATAAGTACCCTGTTAAATGGAAATCCGATTTAAGCCATCCCGTATCTTATGAGCTACCTGCAATTTTCTATAAAACTAACAACTCAAAAGTTATTGTCTCTGTTTCAAAAGCGATAAATTTTGTTGAAGGTAATATGTCAACTCATAAACCTTATTTGAAAAGCGCCAAAGAGTACATAATTAATAGCTTGTCTGTGTTACCGAAAAACAAACTCGTGGATCATTCGAACCTTTGGATCGCGACAGAAGGATTGCAAGGGCAAGAGTTAAATAAAGCAATTCATGTTATGGCGGGTTACCAAGGGTTATTCGAAGGCTTATTGTTAAACAATGAAGCATCGGTAAGTATCAATGAAAAACTCATTGCTTCATCAAATACTCTGTATATGGTTGGTAAAGACCCAGCCCCTGTTCATGGCTTGGCTTATGTTCACAAGCTTATTGTTTCCAACTCCAATGACATAGTATTTTCTAAATGTTGGCTAGACAGCAAATAGCCATATAACAAACGCATTAATGAATGGACGTCTAAAGCTTGGCTGCGCTCATTCTTCGCTAATTTTAGCCAAGCTTAATCCGCCCATTATGCGGGCGTTAGCTATCAAGGATAGAGTTGTGAAATTATCACGTATATTGTTATTAACCTTTTTATTTAGTTCCCAATCAAATGCCGAAGTGTTTGATGCAAAATCCTTCTTTGAGTCATCAATTGAGAATACAAAAGCGAAAGCTCATGAATTTGTTGATTTATATTTAACTCAAAAAAACTTTAAAAAAGCGCATGAACTTTTATGCTCTGATATTGCGGAAAGAACTCCTTTATCAAGTTTG
This sequence comes from Pseudoalteromonas sp. MMG024, assembly GCF_021654175.1. Lineage (NCBI taxonomy): Bacteria > Pseudomonadati > Pseudomonadota > Gammaproteobacteria > Alteromonadales > Pseudoalteromonadaceae > Pseudoalteromonas > Pseudoalteromonas sp. MMG024. Next base: position 237 of record NZ_JAKFZO010000004.1, on the reverse strand, counting down.
GAAGCTGTTTATGAGCAGCTAAACAAGTTTGCTGACCTAAGTAAATTCAAGAACCCTGAAATTATTGATGCAAATGTTCAATTACATGAAACTGAGCCATACGGTTTAGTTAATTATGTTGTGGTACTAAAAGACAAAGATAATCAAAAGTTAACAGGCTCTGTAAGTTTCCGAGCTAACAATTCTTGTATGTGGGGTTGGCGCTTCCAACCGATGATTACTCAGTCATTTGATAGC
>NZ_JAKFZO010000039.1:0-22109 GCF_021654175.1 Pseudoalteromonas sp. MMG024 | reverse complement strand
TACTCTTACTCTCTATAAATAAAGAGAAGAACGAATTGACTGTGCTGAAATAAACTATGTTTATTTCCGTTGGTCACTCAGTTCAATTAAGTCTAAATTTTGTTACGCTTTAAAAGCGTATGTTAGAACTTAATCTGTACGAGTGCCCACACAGATGATTGCTTAAATTTTTAAAGAACAGTGCAGCATCTCTTGCTGCGAAGTGGAGCGCTATATTAACCGCTTCACTTTTAAAGTCAACTAGAAAATTAATTATTTTTCAAAGTAACTTTCCGTTTGACTTTCCTTCACTTAACTCAGCGTTTGTTGTTGCTGTGCTCTGTGTCGGTGGATGCGCATTATAGGCAGATCGAAAATCAGATCAACCCCTTTTTTATAAAAAAACGATCTTTTTTGATCGTTTGACTATTTAACATTCAAAAGCACTATTTCGTTAACTTAGGAGCTACATTTGCGCATAAAAAAACGCCAAACTTAGGTTTGGCGTTTTACGGGAGTGTAATACTAATTAAAAAGTGGTTATTACCAACTACGCATTTTATGACCTTTTAATGCGTAGAATAGAATGTATAGATAGCTAGGCACCATTAATGCGTATGCACCTTGAGCACCTAAACCCGCTACGTTACCTAAACCGATTAGTAACGGACCTAATGCGCCACCAGCAATACCCATAATAAGTAAACCTGATGCTGTACCTGTTAAACGGCCTAAACCACTTAATGCCAGCGGCCAGATTGCAGGCCACACCATTGCATTAGCAAAACCAAGTAATGCGATACACACTAATGGGTCTGGTAATTCAGGACCACCAAATGGCACAAGTAGCACATTTGAGATAGCGGTAGATTCGTTACTTCCAAATACAACAGCGGCAACGGTAATTAAACCTGCGATACCAGACATCACCAATGCATTTTGTTGAGACATGTATTTAGGAATAAGCGCAATACCAATTGCGTAGCCCACTAACATGCATGCCATGGTGTACGATGTCATCATTGAATAATCAGCTACGCCAATCGCGAGTGCGTATGAACCAATGGTATCTGCAGCAATTACTTCTACTGCTACATAAAGTGCAATACCAATGACACCTAATACTAAGTGAGGGTGGCTGAGCGCTTCACGTACTTCACCTTTTGCATTTGGGTTTTCATCTTCAAATACTAAATCAGGAAGTGGTGAGAATTTTGCGAATGCAGCAAACGCGAAGATTAATCCTGCGATAGCTATATAAGGTGCGACTAAGCTATTCGCCATTGCATCTTTTTGCGCTTGTGAAAGTACTTCCCCTTCACCTGCTACTGCTGCAACCGTTACCATAGCGAATACAATAGGAACAACAACACCTGCAAACTTATTTAGTAAACCCATGATACAAACACGTACAGCTGCTGACTTTTCTGACCCCATTTTAACAACATAAGGGTTAACTGCCGTTTGTAATACAGTTTGACCGACACCAATGAGCAGTTGAGCAAATAAGAAAATTTCAATCATTTGCAATTTCGCTGCTGGAATATACAACAGCGCAGAACTCGCCATAATCGCACAGCCAATTGCCATGCCATTCTTATAGCCCACTTTCTTAATTAACATTGCCGATGGAATACCCGCAATGGTTACTGCAATATAGAAAGATGAAATGATAAATGAAGCTTGCAGCGGCGACAGCTCAAGCATTTGTTGTAAGAAAGGTGTTATTGCACCGTTTAACCAGGTAATACAACCTAGTATAAAAAACATAGAGCCAGCTAGTACCATTGGTAAAATGATGCTTTGCTGGGAATTTTGTTCGTTTTCCACTGTTGCTTCCATAAACTTCTTCTTGTTGCAGTTAATCTTATGTCATAGCTTTACGCTATGAAAATACCATTTGCGTTAAGTAGCCTCATCTTTCAGACGCACTATATAAATAGTTAACGCAATCAGTTTATTTCTTAGTTTTATTATTAACGCTAATCACTTTGAATACGGCAATTTATGGAGGTTAGCGCTTCCCCTAAGCCACAAAAATGATAGCGCTGTCATTTTACTTTAATGCAATTGAATAAATATTGCCAGTTTGAATTTTGAATTAATTAGAACAAAAAGGGAGCAAATGCTCCCTTTAGTTTTAATAACAATTAGTTAATTAATTGTGGTTATACGACTCTTAACTTGGTCATTTAATGAACTTCTTAACCACACTTGTGTATCACCTACGTTAACTGGTTGTTGGTATGTTTGCCATGATTTTCCTTGGTCAACACTGTATTCAACATCTAAGTAAGCTGTTGCAACACTGGTCGTTAGAGTACCCTTCTTGACTTCACCGCCTGGCACATCAAGATTTGCTTTAACACCAGACTTGGCTAATTTTGCTAGTTCTTTCGTGCCAAGTGCCGCTGAGAAAGTCATCCAATCTTTTGCACGCTTTTGTGCATCTGGCTTTTCACCTTCCCATGGCGCTTCATACCATGCGCGTTCAGCTACTGCTAACACGCGTGGGAACAACATAGCCAGTACTTGATCTTCAGTACGGATAGTTTCAGACCATACCTGACCTTGCATACCTAAAATGTTTTCAGGCTTTTCAAGCTGTGGTAGCGGACGACCAACTAAATCTTCTAGGTTTTTGATCACTTCACCGGTGCGGGTAAAGTCAGCATTTGCATATACATTGTCTGGCATATAACCAAATGCTTTTTCATTACTGATAAAGCGCGTTGCCCAATAATAGCCACGTTCTTCTGGATGAGCTTCATACGGGTGGTCAAAGTAAAGATGTGTGCCATGCGATAAAACAACTTGATAGTCATTGTTTGCTAAACGGTAAGCACGATCTGCTACACCCCACTCCCAAATGTTATCCCAAGCATTGGCTGTAAATACTGGATTCGGGAATTCTTCACGGTTAAATGTATTCACGCGGTCATACATTAAGCCATCTTCCCATGCACCCGGAGCAATACCACGTTTAGCAAGCATTTTTGCTACGCGTTGAGTAAAGTAAGGCTTCAGATCGGCAGGACCTGCAACACCATTACCAGCCGCTTCAAACATTTTTTGACATGCAGGTGAATTAGTCCAAGAACCAGCCCCCACTTCATCACCACCAAAATGCAGGTTTTCTAAACGTACACCCGCTTCACGATACATTTGTTGAAGCTCGTACGTCACTTTCTCCATAAAGTTATAACTTGAGTCCATACACGCATTAATAGAGTTATCGGTGTAATTCTGAACTGTAATGTATTTTGACTTATCTTCAGGGTCACTCAGTAAGTATGCTTTCGCGCCCACTTCGTCGCCTGCTTTCATCAATTTACGGTAGCGCGCTTCCATCGCTTTAATCGATGCACGCGCGTGACCTGGCGACTCTACCTCAGGAATGATCTTAATATGACGTTCAGCGGCAAATTTTAATAATTCAACAAAATCATCTTTTGTTAAATAACCATTACCTGAACCATCTTTATGTGGGCCTGTACCTAACTGAGTCAGTAAGCAAGAATCTTCAGATAAATCAAAGCAACGCACACCACCAATTTCTGCAAGCTCAGGTAACGATGGGATTTCTAAACGCCAACCTTCATCATCAGAAAAGTGCCAATGTAATGTATTGAGCTTATATTTTGCCATTTGCTCAACCAGCTTAAACATTGCATCTTTACCATGGAAGTTACGTGCATTGTCATAATGCATACCGCGGTAACTAAAGCGTGGTGAATCTTTAATTTCTACTCGTGGTAATTCAACGCTGCCGTTAGCGTCTGCTGGGAACAGTGCTAATAATGACTGCAAGCCATAAAACACACCGGCATTATCACTACCAACAACTGTAATTTTGTTTTTATCAATTTTTAACTGATAGCTTTCGGCGTCACCGTTTTGAATTGAACTATCTACTTTTAAAGATAAATGCGGCTTTTTACCTACTGAGATATGATCAGCATTCGCTTCTAATTTAAGACCATATAGTTTTGATAAATCATCAAGCAGTACTGTTACTTCTTGCTTTAAACTACCTTGATAGCTCACAACCCAATCTGACGAAAGCGTTACTTCGCCACGAGAGAAATCAACATCAAGCGGCTTAGGAATAATACGCTTTAATGCATCTTCTTGGCTTGGTGTATATTTTTCGTTTTTGATATTAAGTGCATGACGATTCTGTGCATCAGCAATCACACTTAAATCTTTTGGTGTATTAAATTTCTTTAGTTGACGCTCTTCAACTATTGGCAGTACAAACTGTTTTAGGTCTTCAGTATCTGTACTAGCAAATACTTCTGCGTCTTTATTGTCTAACGCGATAAACGCACGTGGCATCACATCAGAATAAGACACAATATAAGCTGCAGCTTCATACTCAAGCGCTAATGTTTCACCTACAGCTAGACCGGCAAATGCTTTAGTTGGCACTAAACGATGCAAATCACCATTCACATGCTCAATAGCGATGCCTTTTACTTCAGAGGTTTTTACTTTACGAATACTGTGAAAATACAGCTGCCAATTACTTTCGCCTTTTGGTAAAGCGACTTTTGAGGTGTTTTTAAGTTGGATTTTTCCAATGTAGCCACCGTCATTATCATGAAAGTTATCAACGACACCAAATTTAAGATCCGCTTGGGCTGCAAATTGTTTAATGTCGGATTGCGATAGCTTGGCATTAGCAAACAGAGGCGTTGCTAATAAAGCTGTAGCAAGTATGGTTTTTCTCAAATGCATAAGACTTCCTTTACTTGTTTATTGTGCGCTTTCTAACATTAGACAGCGAAAGCGTTAATTTTAGTTTTTGTTATTAGGAATCATAATGACTATTTAATGACAGCGCTATCAAAACAGTTTAAAAAAAACCTTAATTTTATCTGAAACAATTAAAAATCAGGATGTTAGAGGCATCATAAGATACCTCTAACATCTTGAAAAGATTAATAGCCAGCTGCCATTCCGTCCTTACGTGTTTCCGACGCGCCCACATAAACACCATTTGAAAGCTGCTTCATAATGGCTTGATAACCACCGTAAGGACCTACGGCATGTTGAAGGGTGTGGCCTTTTTTCACAAGCTCGCGTTTTGTTTTTTCCGAAAACCCTGCTTCCAAGCTGACATAGCCACCATTTGTCATAACTTCGCCAGTTGGCTGTGACGAACCAGTATGTAAAATTCGCGGTGCATCACCAGCTTCTTGCAGGTTCATACCAAAATCAATCATATTAATTAGAATTTGGGCATGCATTTGCGGTTGTGTTGCTCCACCCATCACACCAAAGCTGATATACGGTTTACCATCTTTTGTCACAAATGCCGGAATAATAGTATGGAAAGGACGCTTTTTAGGTGCATAAACGTTAAAGTGGTCATCTTCTAGGGTAAATAGCTCACCACGATTTTGCAAAACGAACCCTAACTTTTCTGGTGTCATGCCTGATCCCATACCACGATAGTTACTTTGAATAAGTGACACCATGTTGCCATCTTTATCAGCCGTGGTGAGGTAAATGGTATCGCCTTCAACTGGCCCCGCATCCACTCGCTTGCTCGCTTTATTTGCATCAATAAGCTTACGACGCTTTGCTGCATATTCTTTGCTAATAAGCTGTTTAACAGGAATGTTGTTAAATGATGAGTCAGCGTAGTATTTAGCTCGATCAGCAAAAGCTAATTTTTTAGCCTCCACAAAAGTGTGAACATACTCAGGGCTATCAAAACCCATACTTGCAATATCATAGTCCTCAAGAATATTTAAAATTTGCAGTGCAGCAATGCCTTGGCCATTGGGTGGCAGCTCCCATAAATCATAACCACGATAGTTAGTACTTACTGGCTCTACCCAGTTACTTTTATGCGATGCTAAATCGTGATAACTCAAATAACCACCATTAACTTTCATATAACGGTCGATTTCTTTTGCGATATCACCTTTATAGAATGCATCACGACCGCCTTTTGCTATTTTTCGGTAAGTTTTTGCAAGTGCAGGGTTTTTAAAGATTTCACCTTTTTTTGGCATATGACCGTTTGGCATAAAGACTTCTTTAAAGCCCGGATATTTTCCACGAACAGAAACACTTTTATTGAGGTAGTAAGCAATTAACTCTGATACTGGAAAGCCATTTTCGGCATAGTGGATTGCAGGGGCTAATAACTCAGCCATTGGCAATTTGCCAAATTTATTGTGCAATTCAAACCAACCGTCGACAGCACCTGGCACCGAAACCGGCAAAGGACCATAACTTGGGATTTTGTCGCCCTGTGCTTTTAATGTATCTAGCGTTAACGATGCTGGTGAACGCCCAGATGCATTGAGTCCATGCAGTTTTTGCTCTTTTTGTTGCCACACAATGGCATATAAATCACCACCAATACCGCAACCTGTTGGCTCAACTAATCCCAATACTGCATTTGCAGCAATCGCGGCATCCACAGCACTGCCCCCTTTTTTTAAAATATCGAGTGCAACTTGCGTTGCTAACGGTTGTGACGTTGCAGCCATACCATTTTCAGCAAAGACTTCTGAGCGACTGGCAAACATTTCACCTGTAATGCGATCGTAAGCACTGGCGATTGAAGGAATTGCCAAACTGATAATCAGTAAAGAGGGTTTAAGCCATTTCATTATTATTATCCTGTTGTTCTGGTTATAGCTAACATAGCGCTTTTTCTGAACAGGAAACAATAATTCGAGGTAAAGAGAGAAGATCTGTAGATAAAATGCAGGTTAGTAGCAAAGCCGTACATGCTTTGCTACCAAGTTGGGGACTAGTTTGATTGCAGCTTTTCGATAATCACTACATTGGCAGCTGGGAATTCGTAATTATTTAAGTCACTAATAGCCACCCATTTGTGATCTTGCCCTTCAAGGTGTCTCGCTTGCCCATCAAACTCTTCTACTAAGTGAATATCAAGGTGCACTGATTTATCTGGGTAGTCGTGGTGAATTTCTAAAAATGGCGTTGAAGATTTTACCTCAATGCCGATTTCTTCTTTTAATTCTCTTGCCAGTGCTTGCGTTACTGTTTCACCCTCTTCTACTTTACCACCTGGGAATTCCCATTTTCCGCCTTGATGTTGTTCATCGTGACGCTTTGCAATAAATATTAAGTTAGCTTTTTTGATTATACCAACTGCAACATGTACTTGTTTTTTCATTTTTCACTCACTTTAATCATAAAAAAAGCGACATCTAAGTGTCGCTTTTTTAACAGAGTCTGGCTTTATTAGCTTAATTTACCGTGACACTGTTTGTATTTTTTACCTGAACCACATGGACATGGTTCGTTACGGCCAACTTTTGCATCATTGCGCACAGTTACCGCTGCACCTTCAGGTGTTTCACCACCTACGTGCTCAGCTTCTTCATGTTGATATTGCTTTGGCGTATTTTCTGCTTGCTGACGACGGCGCTCTTCTACCGCTTCAACATCTTCTTCAGCACGTACTTGTACTTTTGCAAGAATACTAACCACTTCCACTTTCAATGCTTCTAACATGTCAGAGAACAACTCGAATGATTCACGCTTGTACTCTTGCTTTGGATTCTTCTGTGCATAACCACGCAGACCGATACCTTGACGTAAGTGATCCATTGCAGCAAGGTGATCTTTCCAATGTTGGTCAAGCGTTTGTAACATAATAGCTTTTTCGAAGTGGCGAAGTACATCTGCACCCACTTGATCTTCTTTATGTTTGTAAGCCGCTGTAACACCTTCTTCAATACGCTCACGAAGTTTTTCTTCGTAAAGTTTATTGTCTTCATCAAGCCATTGTTGAATCGGCATTTCAACTAAGAAATCTGCACGTAAGCGATCTTCTAAGCCAGCAATATCCCACATATCAGCAAGTGATTGTGGTGGAATGTACTGATCGATAATACTGTTTAATACATCCGAGCGAATTGCTGTGATTGTTTCTGAAATATCGCCTTCTTCAAGCAATTCATTACGCTGCGTATAAACTACACGACGTTGATCGTTTGCTACATCATCGTACTCAAGTAGTTGCTTACGAATATCAAAGTTACGCGCTTCAACTTTACGCTGTGCATTTTCAATTGCACGGTTTACCCACGGGTGCTCAATTGCTTCACCACGTTGCATACCGAGTTTACGCATCATGTTCATCATGCGTTCGCCAGCGAAAATACGCATAAGCGCATCTTCCATTGATAGGTAGAAACGGCTCGAACCCGCATCACCTTGACGACCAGAACGACCACGTAACTGGTTATCAATACGACGTGATTCATGACGCTCAGTAGCGATAATGTGTAAACCGCCTGCTTCTAAAACTGCATCATGGCGTTTTTGCCACTCTTCTTTAATCTTTGCAATCTGCTCATCAGATGGGTTTTCAAGTTTTTCAACTTCCAGCTTCCAGTTACCACCTAACACGATATCGGTACCACGACCCGCCATGTTAGTAGCAATGGTTACTGCACCTGCAAGACCTGCATTGGCAACAATCTCCGCTTCTTGTTGGTGGAATTTCGCATTAAGTACGTTGTGCTTAATTTTCTCTTTGCGTAAAAACTGCGATAAGTACTCAGAGCTTTCGATTGAAATAGTACCCACAAGCACAGGCTGACCACGCTCTTGGCAGTCGCGAATATCCGCTAAAATTGCTTCGTACTTTTCTTCTTGTGTTAAATAAACTAAATCCGCGCGATCATCACGTACCATCGGCTTGTTAGTTGGAATAACAACGGTTTCTAAACCATAAATTGACTGGAACTCAAATGCTTCTGTATCGGCTGTACCTGTCATACCTGCAAGTACATCGTATAAACGGAAGTAATTCTGGAACGTGATTGATGCAAGCGTTTGGTTTTCGTTTTGAATGCTTACGCCTTCTTTTGCTTCAACAGCTTGGTGTAAACCTTCAGACCAACGACGGCCTTCCATGGTACGGCCAGTGTGCTCATCAACAATGATTACATCGCCATCTTTTACTACGTAATCAACGTCTTTTTGATAAAGCTTGTGCGCACGAAGTGCTGCATATACGTGGCTTAATAATGTGATGTTATTAGCAGAATAAAGCGAATCACCTTCATCAATTAAACCCAACTCGGTAAGTAGTTCTTCAACACGTACTTGGCCACGCTCTGTAAGATGTACTTGTTTAGCTTTTTCATCAATCGTGAAATCGCCATCACCTTCAACGCCTTCTTCATCTTCTTTTTCTTGCTGCTCTAGGCTTGGAACGAGCTTATCAATTTGTTGATAAAGTTCAGAGCTATCTTCCGCAGGACCAGAAATAATCAGTGGCGTACGCGCTTCATCGATTAAGATTGAGTCAACCTCATCCACTACAGCGTAGTATAAAGGACGTTGTACACGTTCATCTGGCGTAAACGCCATATTGTCACGTAAGTAGTCAAAACCGAACTCGTTATTTGTACCGTAAGTAATGTCTGCAGCATAAGCCACTTTCTTTTGCTGCGGCATCATGCCCGGTACGTTGCAACCAACAGTCAGACCTAAGAATTCAAAAAGTGCGCGGTTTGTTTCCGCATCACGTTTTGCAAGGTAGTCATTCACCGTAATAACGTGAACACCTTTACCTGTTAAACCATGTAAGTATGCTGGTAAAGTTGCTGTAAGGGTTTTACCTTCACCAGTACGCATTTCAGAGATTTTACCTTGGTGTAAAACCATACCACCAATCAGCTGTACATCGAAATGGCGCATACCATAAACACGCTTTGATGCTTCACGTACAACTGCAAATGCTTCAGCTAGAAATGAATCTAAGGTTTCACCATTATCATAACGCTTACGAAACTCAGCTGTTTTCGCTTTTAGTTCTTCATCCGACAGCCCTTCGTATTGCTGTTCTAATCCATTAATTTGCGCGACCGTTTTTCGTAAGTTTTTAATTATTCGATCATTGCGACTACCAAATATCTTGGTAAGTAAGTTAGCTATCATGATAAAACCGTTACAACCTTAGTTTAGTGACAAAACCCATGCCACTTTTCAAATTAATTGTGCGTACAGTATCAGCAGAGCACCGATATTGCTAGTTAACCCGACCAAACCTGGCTCGTTAACAATAGTGAAATTGCATTATTTGAGATAACTAGCAATATAGCCTTGTGTGATACAACTATATTTTTCTATATATTGAGACAAAACTGCCAAATTCAAGGGCGATATTTTATTCGTTTAATCACAGTGAGCCAAGTTTAATTTGCCCTTTGCTCTGCTTTATTTACAGCTTTTTACTTGCTGTAACTATTCTTGCCCAATACAATAATAAAAAAGAGGTATCTAACCATGGCTAAAAACAGGTTTGCACCTAAACCGCTAGGGGATGTACTGACCAACCTTCCTAATCGGCTGCAGCAGTTTTCAAATAAGAATCAAGAAAACAAGCAATTACAAAGTTTGCTTGAACAAATACTTGATCAAAATATGCTACAAAAATGCACCATAGCAAACTATCAAGATGGCACCTTAGTGTTAAACGCCCAATCTGCGGCCGTTGCTATGCGCCTAAATTATATGAAAATGAGCTTACTCAGTGACTTTAGACGCCTTGGTTTGCCTGAATTGTGCCAGATTAAAATTCAAACATCGCCACGCAGCGCAAAAAGCCTACAAGCAAACCAACAACAGCAGCAAAGCCAAGAGAAGAAACGCCTAACCAAAAGTGCACAGCAATCGCTGCTTGAAGTTGCTCAGCACGCACCGGACTCTCTTAGATTAAAACTCGAAAAACTCGCTAAGCTCGCAGATAGATAATGGAATTTAGCGATAGTTAAGTTACTATAGAATCGCAATTATTTTTATTACTAACCTAGGTATGCGTTATGCTTAAATCACTTTTTTCAATTGCTTTACTGGCAACAAGCTTTAGTTCACTTGCAGCGTGGCAACTACAAAACGACAGTTCAAAACTCAGTTTTGTCTCGGTAAAAAAAGACACAATCGGTGAAGTACACCACTTTAAAACATTATCTGGCGCGATTGCTGACGACGGTAAATTATCTCTAGAAATTGACTTAACGTCTGTTGAAACTAACATCCCTATTCGCAATGAACGTATGCAAAGCATGCTATTCAACACTAAAGCATTTCCAAAACTAGCGTTAAGCGCCGATGTAAGCAAAGAACTTGCCGCAATGAAAAACGCACCGACACATGTATTTTCAGTACCTGCTACGTTGTCGCTAAATGGCATTGAAAAAACACTTTCAATCGAAGTATTTGTTGCGCGTACTAGTCAAAATGATTTACTTGTCAGCGCAATGACACCAGTCGTGATTAATGCCAGTGACTTTAATCTAGATACAGGCGTAGCGGCACTGCAAAAAGTAGCAGGCTTACCCAATATCGCGCAAGCTGTTCCTGTGACTTTCGTATTGCATTTCGCTAAGTAATTTTTGCGGCAAACACAGGTCTTGTTCAAAAATGAACCTTGCAGAATTAACACAACAAATTGAAACCAGTATTGCGCCATTTGAAACTTGGCAGCCAGAAAGTTGTGGCGATATTGATATCATTATCAAACGCAATGGCGATTGGTATTTCCAAGCAAGTAAAATCAATCGCATTAATTTGGTAAAACTGTTTGCAAAAGTACTAACCAAAGAGCAAGGCCACTACTATTTAAAAACACCCGTTGAGAAAATGCGCATTCAGGTAGAAGATGCGCCTTTTCTAATTACGCATTGGTATCAAAAAGACGACTTTATTGTTTGCTGCGATAACCTAGCACGAGAGTATGTACTTGGTGAAAATCATACCTTAGAGATAAATGGTGACGTGCCTTACCTGCATTTACATCATGGTGTACTGGCGAAGGTGTCACGAAACGTATTTTATCAATGGGCTGAAATCTCAGAGCAAAAAAAAGGCCGCTTTGCTATTTGCTCTGGCGGCCAAGACTTCTTTATTGGTTAAACTTTTAAATCACTCGCGAGAAGCGTGTTAGCTTTGCCTGTTGTTTTAAGTACGCATCAAACGTCATACAAATATTACGAATAAACAAACGCCCTTTATTTTCAACCACAAGCTGTTCATCGTTTAATGAGATCATGCCATCTTCAGCAAAACACGAAAGCCCTGATAATTCTTCAGCAAAATAATCCTCAAAATTAATCGAAAACTTGCGCTCAACATCTGCGAAATTTAACTTAAAGTGACAAATAATTTCTTTAATCACAAATGCGCGAATTTTATCATCTGTGGTTAACGTTAGGCCTTTAACAACAGGTACGCCCGCTGTTTCTACGGTTTGATAATAATCTTTTAGATCTTTCGGATTTTGGAAAATGCTATCGCCTACCTGCGAAATAGAGGATGCACCTAAACCCAATAAGTCGCACTCACCGTGTGTGGTGTAACCCTGGAAATTACGGTGCAATTTACCTTGCTGCTGCGCAATCGCCAACGAATCCGTGCTTTTGGCAAAATGATCCATGCCGATATTAACGTATCCAGCCTCAACCATTTGCGCCAAGGTGTTTTTAAACATTGTTAGCTTATGCTCTGGGCTAGGTAATTGCTCATCTTTAATTTTGCGCTGTGCAGCAAAACGATCAGGTAAATGGGCATAGTTAAATACCGAAACACGGTCAGGCGACAAGGCGATTAAACGCGCCATGCTTTCTTGAAAGCTCTCTGGCGTTTGCAATGGTAAGCCGTAAATCATATCGGCATTCACTGAAGAAAAACCGAGTGCGCGCGCTTCAGTTACCAAGTTTGCAACGTTATCAGCACATTGTTCACGGTTTACAGCCTTTTGCACATCATCATTAAAATCTTGAATACCAAAAGACACACGATTAAAACCAAGCGAGCGTAAATGACTAAGCATATCGTCAGGTAAAGAGCGTGGGTCAATTTCAATTCCAGCTTGCACTTTATCTGAAAAGTTAAAATACGCTTTAACAATCGTCATTAAACGGCTCATTTGTTCTTTTGTTAAAAACGTGGGTGTACCACCACCTAAATGTAACTGCTCGATTTTGTAATCTTTATAAAGAGTTGCTTGTGCTTTTGCTTCTTGCTCTAAAAAGTCTAAATACACATCTGCTTTGTGTTGGTGGCGAGTAATTATTTTATTACAGCCGCAGTAATAGCAAAGCTGGTGACAAAACGGTACATGGATATACAGCGACAAGCGCGTATTATCGCTTTTGGCGATCGCCTGTGTTACCGAATCAACAGAAAAGCCAGGCTCAAACGACAACGCCGTTGGATACGAAGTATAACGAGGACCTGACACATTGTATTTTTTTATAAGGGAGTTATCCCATTCAACGAAATTTTGCACGACTGAAACCTAACAATATTAAGGTTTAGCAAGTGTACAAAAGGAACTAAAAATCGGCTTTGATCCAAAACAATAAAGCCAGCGAGTGCTGGCTTTATTTACAGATTAGATAAGTTGACTAATTAGCGAATACGTGTTTGGTATTCGGATCAGCTGGGAAGTAAGCTTCTAGCTTAGCTGCTTCGGCCAAAATGCCTTCTTCAAGCTCTTTTTCAGCACGCCAACGCTTGCTATCCATTTGGAAGACTTCTTTCTTACTGTATTTCTTACGCGCATCGTGGGTCGGCATTTCCTTTACCACATCGTACATTTTGAAAACGTGCTGGTATTCCGTTTCAAGATCCACTGTTTCAGAGAATTGATACTGCGACATCAACACCCAAATACGTAAACATCCTTCTGAATACTCACACTGCTTCTCTTTCATCGCGCGTGCAATCAAGTTAATGCTGTCGGCAATTTTTGCATTGCGTTCAGCCGCTTTAACTTTTAACTTTTCAATTTGCGCTTGTTGCTTTTCTTTTTGCACTTTCAGTTGGAATAACAACTTACCAGCGTAAAAAGCTAACCCTGCAACAATAGCAGCGGCAATAATAATGGCGATAACCCAAATAGCATTCACTACTTAAGCTCCTCCTCGTCATCATCACTTAACCATTCATCGGCAAGATCGTTCGACATAAACTGGTCAAGCATGTCTTCGTCGTCAAACTCATCTTCATCCTCAATACCTAACAAGTCGCAAAGTGCTTGGTGACGCTCTACCTTTGCGTTTAAGTATTTGATGTCTTTTCCTACTAACACTTCACCTGCATTTTGGCGCTCAAGTAACGACATTAGCTTTTGATCGTTTTCAATTTGCTCAAGCTCTTGCTCTGGTGTTAGTTCAGGCTCACCTACTTTACGTAACTCTACTTGCGGCTGTAGATGACGCTTAAACTCTGGCTGTTGCTGAATAACCTCTGCTTCAGGCACAAGACTAATAGGCTTTTTACTGCCTAAACGGCTGTCTTTGCGCTGCTTACCCGCACCTTGCTGCTCATTTAAAGCATCTTGTGCGTTGCGCGTACCCGCTTTATTACCAGTACGCTTTTTAACACGCTGCTCTTTCAAAGCGCGTAGTTCGGCAAGTTTCTCTTTGCTAAGGCGGAAGCTTCCGTTGCCACCGGTACCGATTTTGCGTGACTTTTTCTTTCTGGTCATAATTAAATCTAAAATTTTTACAAAACTAAGCTTATTTTACACTATTGCTGACTGTTTAAATAGCATCACGTCATCACCATAATATGTCAGTGATAAGCCATGGTGCTGTGCTAAATAATCAAACGTGGCCCGCGAAAAAAAATTGATATGCGTAATATCATTTTTGTAATGCCAATTTTTAAATCTGGCTTGGTCGATGACGAGCTTTGTCATCACAACTAATACGCCATTTGGCTTTAATAAGTTCAGTAGTTGCGTCCATACTTCGTTTGGATTGGCTAAATGTTCAATTACCTCAGTACAGGTTACAAAGTCGTACTGACAATTTAACACCTCAGTGTTTGGATAATAGAAGATATCGTAAAGCGCTGTAGTATGACCTTTCTCTGTGAGCATTTTGGCAAGTGCAGGGCCTGGTCCACAACCAAAATCGAGACCCTGGCTAGCTTCTGCTAATTCTGGCAGCAAAGGCGCTAAAGCGCGGCTCAGGAATTTCTGATAGCCCGTGTCATTTACATCATTTTCATGACTATCGTAGATTAGTTTTTCTTGCTCGAGTGAAATTAACTGGCTGCGCGCAACAAATACTAACTGACATAACTCACATTGATAGTAAGCTCTGCGTTTGTCTTCGCTATAAAAGGTGTTTTTAGAATGCAGACATAATGGACAAGATTCAGACATGGCTTAAACGTGAAATTTATTTGCCGTAATCATAGCAATTTTATTGCGACAAATAAAAAAGCGACAGAGAATCTCTGCCGCTTACTAATCTGAGTGTCTTATGACACTTCTCCCTTCGACTGTTTTAACCAACGAGTCTAATTTTATTATTATTTTACTATCCGTATTTTTATTATTTTCATCCGTGCTTTTTTTATTTTCGGTCTTCCTGACGCTTTCTTAGCAGTCCATTAATGTAACCTATGGTTACTTTCCCCTACGCACATAATTGTCGCTGCACTTCCGTATTTTACTGCTTTCCCTGTTATTTTTTTGTCCCTTGCGACAGGTGAATAATTTACTTGTTAATAAATTTGTTACAACTAATTTAACTAAAATAAATAAAAAAAGATTTCTTTAAAAATCGTGTTAACAATAAAAAACAGACACTTAAACCATAACTAGAAACAAAATAGCGAATTAACTTACAGTTAACATTAGTCATTATCTTACCAATAATGTGAGATATATCTCACATACTAAGGTATAAAAAAAGCAGCTTGCGCTGCTTTTTTCATCACTTATAAGAATAAGTGTTATTAATGAAGACCTGAAACGTACTTAGAAAGTAGTTCAATGTCCTTATCTGTTAGTTTTGTCGCTAAATCGCGCATCATACCATTTAGGTCATTATTGCGATCACCGGAGCGGAATTTCTCAAGTTGCGCTTTTACATAATCAGCATTTTGGAATGATACTTTCGGGAAGCCCGCTAATGATGTACCGTTACCACGAGGACCGTGACATGCTGCACATGCCGGAATACCACGTTCCGCATCACCTGCTTTGTATAGTTTACCACCTAGCTCAACCACTTCTTCTGGTGTGCTACCTGGTTCCATATTAAGACTTGAAAAGTAAGCCGCGATATCGCGCATATCTTGCTCTGATAGTGGCATAGCCATACCACTCATTACAGGGTCCATACGACCTTCTGCACCGCCTGATGTCATACCTAATTTAAACTCTTTTAATTGCTTAAATAAGTATTGAGCGTGCTGACCTGCAAGTTTAGGGTGATTAGGAAGAGGTTTGTTTCCATCTACACCGTGACAAGCAACACATGTCGCAGCTTTTGTTTTACCAGCTTCTATATCGCCCTCAAAAGCAGCAGCTTGATTGACGCTGAACGCACCAGCAACCATCATTAAAGATAAAGCTATTTTTTTCATGCTATTTCTCTGTTTCGACCCTGTTAAAACCTGACAAGCAGGAATGAATACCAGCTAAAGTAGTCATATTCTACACGATTAAATTTTATCTGACACCTCTTGTGCCTTGATAAAACATATAAAATATAGGGGTTTTTACTAAAAAACTCCGTAAAGGCGCATTTCTTTGATCTTTCTCAAGGTTAATTTGGCCCATTAAAAAAGACAAAGCATTACTTATTTGGCTATTGTTAGTATAAAATACGCGCCCAGAAATAAAAGATATGTTAAAGGCAGTGTAGCAAAAATCTCTGAAAATAGGGATTCGCCTTTAATCTTAAGATAGCGTTTTAAGGAGCTAACCTTGCTAAAGTCACGGGTTCAATATTCAAAAGCGAGCTTTATTACAAGTGCACCAGACATCACTAAACTGCCTGCTGACTCGGGTGTTGAAGTTGCGTTTGCAGGTCGTTCTAATGCGGGTAAATCAAGTGCGCTAAACACGTTAACCGATCAAAAACTTGCGCGTACAAGTAAAACACCAGGTCGTACGCAGCTAATCAACACCTTCTCGCTGGGTGAAGATATGCGCATCATCGACTTACCCGGTTATGGTTTTGCCAAAGTACCACTTGAAATGAAAAAGAAGTGGCAGAAATCACTGGGTGAATACCTGCAAAAGCGTGAAAGTTTAAAAGGTATTGTGGTCTTAATGGATATTCGTCATCCATTAAAAGAGCTTGATATGGACCTTATTAACTGGGCCGTTGAAAGTGATTTAGAGATTCTTGCGCTACTTACGAAAGCCGACAAACTAAAACAAGGTAAGCGTAAAAGTGAAGTGCTAAAAGTTCGCCGCGAGTTAAAAGAACTCAGCGACAAAATTACTGTTCACGCGTTTTCATCGTTAAAAGGCATTGGTTTACCGGAATTGGCAAAAACATTGGATGTTTGGTACTTAGGTGAAATTGAAGCTGTAGCGCCAGAGTCAGACGAGCAAGAATAAAACGTTTGAGAAAAAACCGGTTGGTAAAAACCAACCGGGTATAGCAATCTGGGGAGAAGCTATTAAAACGCTGTACCCCGTAAGAGATACATCATCAACAGGATGTCCTTATAGGACGGCGCGCACTTTAACAAAGCGGATTTGCAAAATAAAGTTATATCGCGACAAATTGCAAAGAAATGTAACAATCTGCGCTAAAATTCAGCAAACTTAAATTTAACATAAAAAAATAGCCAACATTAATTATTGGCTACTTAAAATTGTTGTTAATTGATGCGCAAACTAGTGAGCCTGCTCCCAGTTGTCACCTGAATCAGCTTCTACTAATAGTGGTACGTCTAACTGCGCTGCTTCACTCATTAATGAACAAATTTTATTGCTAAATTCGTCCACTTTATCTGCGTTAATTTCAAACACCAATTCATCGTGAACTTGCATGATCATTTCAATATCATCTGACGACTGCGTTTTCAGCCAACCAGCTACATTGATCATTGCGCGCTTAATAATATCTGCAGCAGTGCCCTGCATTGGCGCGTTAATTGCTGCTCGTTCAGCTGCTTTACGACGCGCACCATTACGCGCTTTAATATCTGGCAAATATAGACGACGACCAAATAAGGTACTCACGTAACCTTTTTCAGCGGCATCTTCACGCGTGCGTTCCATATACTCAAGTACACCAGGGAAACGTTCAAAATAAGTATCCATATAATGTTGTGCTTCATTACGCGGGATATCTAATTGTCGTGACAAGCCAAATGCGCTCATGCCGTAAATTAGACCGAAGTTTACAGCCTTAGCTTTACGACGCATATCAGATGTAACGGTTTCAAGTGGTACACCAAATACTTCCGCAGCCGTTGCGCTGTGAACATCTTTACCTTCAGCAAATGCACTTAATAGGCCGTTATCTTGCGATAAATGCGCCATAATACGCAATTCAATTTGACTGTAGTCAGCCGCCATTATTAATTTGCCAGGAGCCGCAACAAAAGCCTGACGAATTCGGCGACCTGCTTCATTACGAATTGGAATATTCTGTAAGTTAGGATCGCTTGAACTTAAGCGACCTGTTGCTGTAACCGCTTGATGATACGAAGTATGCACACGCTGCGTTACTTCATCTACCATTTTAGGTAATTTATCAGTATACGTTGATTTGAGCTTAGCTAAACCACGGTGCTCAATAATCAATTTAGGCAACGGGTAATCATGCGCAAGTTCTTGCAGCACTTCTTCCGCTGTCGACGGCGCACCTTTTGGTGTTTTCTTTAATACTGGTAAGCCAAGTTTTTCAAACAGAACACCTTGTAATTGCTTGGTTGAGCTTAGGTTGAACTCCTCTCCTGCAATCTCATACGCTTCTTTTTCCAGCTCTTCAAGACGCGCTGCAATTTCAACACTTTGCTGTGCCAACATTTGGCTATCAATATGAACACCGGTACGTTCCATATCTGATAACACATTTACCAATGGCAATTCGATTGAATTGAAAACATCCACTAGCTCAGGCTCTTTTTCTAACATTGGCCAAAGCGTATTATGCAAACGTAAGGTTATATCGGCATCTTCCGCAGCATAAGGTGCCGCTTTTTCTAGCTCAATTTGATTGAAGGTTAGTTGCGCTTTGCCTTTACCTGCAATTTCTTCAAAACTAATGTTTTTATGGCCGAGATATTTTAGCGCAAGTGAGTCCATATCATGACGAGTACCAACACTATTAAGTACGTAAGACTCAAGCATGGTATCAAAACGAATACCATTAAGTTCAATACCCGCTCGCGCTAATACGCTCTTATCGTATTTAAGGTTTTGCCCTACTTTCGCTTTATTTTCATCCGCTAAAATTGGCGCAAGTTTAGCAAATACTAGCTCTTGACTTAGTTGTGCTGGCGCACCTAAATAATCATGTTTAAGCGGCAAATAAGCTGCTTGTGCTTCTGTTACCGCAAAGCTCATACCGACTAAATCAGCTTGCATGTAATCAAGACTGGTCGTTTCAGTATCAAATGCGAAAAGATCTGCCGATTGGAGCTTAGCAACCCAACAATCTAACTGTGCTTCAGTTAATATCGTTTCGTAATTTGTTTCAACGGGTTTAGTTGCCACTTCAACTTCCGCAGCAGGTGCGGTGTCACCATCAAGTAATTCACTTAACCAACGCTTAAATTCACACTCGCCATAAAACTTGATCAATTCATCAGTATTTGGCGCCGCAACTTCGAAAGAATCCAAGTTTTGCTCAACTTCTACATCCAACTTAATCGTTGCAAGCTCATAAGAAAGCTGAAGCTGTTCTTTATTATCTTCTAGTTTCTTCGACATGGTTTTTGAACCACGGAAACCAAGATCTGCGATTTTGTCTAAGTTATCGTAAAGTGAATCAATAGAGCCGAGTCCTTGCAGCATTGCAAGAGCCGTTTTTTCGCCCACACCTGGTACACCTGGAATGTTATCGACTTTATCACCCATTAATGCGAGATAATCGATGATTAACTTAGGACCAATACCAAATTTATCAACAACTCCAGCAGGATCCATAATCGTATTAGTCATGGTGTTGATAAGTGTTACATGCTCATCAACTAGCTGCGCCATATCTTTATCGCCTGTACTAATAAGTACATGACGTTTTTGTTGTGACGCGCGTTTCGCTAATGTGCCAATTACATCATCGGCTTCAACACCCGGAATGCTAATAAGCGGTAAACCCATTGCCTTAATAATATTGTGAATAGGCTCAATTTGAGTGCGCAAATCATCAGGCATCGGTGGGCGGTTTGCCTTGTATTCAGAATACATATCATTGCGAAAAGTTGGACCTTTAGCATCAAAGATCACCACCATATGACTTGGCGAATACTGCTTAACTAAACTCTTAAGCATATTAATTACACCATAGATAGCACCGGTAGCCTCACCTTTTGAGTTAGTTAGATGTGGTGGAGCATGGTAAGCACGGAATAAGTATGATGAACCATCAACCAAGATTAACGGATTTTCAGGGATCTGAGCCATTAGCACTCGCCTTAAAACGATTAAACATAAATTGCCGATAGCATGCCATATCCCCGATAAGAAAACGAGAATTCAGCTATATAAACAACAGAAATAATCAGTGCAGTGCAAGCAGTAAACGAATTGTTGAAATATTCCTCAGGCCAATTGGTTGTAACCTGTGGATAAGTTTGTTAGTAAAGATGTAACAGAGCCTTCCCCGAATTTGAAAAAAAAATGGAGAATCTGATTTTTTGTTTAATATACAATGAGTTAACAAGGCTAATTTACTAGCGTATTGTTATTATTATTAATTTTCCAAGATGTGGAAACTGCTAAAATTTTTATCCTTAAAGCTTGGCAAGGAACATCCTAATCTTTAGCAGGGCAGTTACTCTACCAATAAAAGATCAAAGATCCTAGCGATCTTCTTATAATTTTTTTTTATTTACATCGTTTCTTTATAGCTAGAATATAATGCTTAACTAATCTTGAGATATGGAATAGATATATGAAAAAGATAGCAGTGATTTTAAGTGGCTGTGGGGTATTTGATGGCGCTGAAATTCATGAGGCAGTATTAACGCTGTTACATATTGAACTGCAGGGTGCAAGTTACCAATGTTTCGCACCCAATATAGATCAACACCATGTAATTAATCATATCACTGGCGAGGAAATGCCAGAGAAACGCAACGTACTAGTCGAATCTGCGCGTATCGCTCGAGGTGAGATCAAGGATCTTAAAGAGCTCAACATTTCGGAGTTTGATGCACTGGCTTTACCTGGTGGTTTTGGCGCTGCGAAAAATTTGTGTGATTTCGCAATAAAAGGCGCTGATTGCGAGATCAATGAAGACGTTGCCAATGCGTGTCGTGCATTTGCTGATGCGAAAAAACCGGCAGCCTATATTTGTATTGCACCGGCAATTATTCCACAAGTGTACGCCGCAGGCACACTTGCAACCATTGGCAATGACCTAGATACAGCAAATGGCGTTAACGCATTAGGCGCAGCACACCAAAACTGTGCGGTAGACGATATTATTGTCGACGAAAGTGCAAAAGTAATCAGCACACCAGCTTATATGTTAGCGACAAATATTCGCGAAGCGGCGAGCGGTATTGAAAAAGCCATCGCACAATTAGTAAAAATGAGCTAACCCTGTAACAAAAGAAAAAGTTGCGCTAGCGCAACTTTTTCATATTTTACGACTAAATAGCCATAACTAACCATTTTATAAATTCGCTGCAAACGTTATAATTGTGCTAATTTCCGTCTATTGTGATTGATCACCTCAATTTGTGAGCAAGTAAAAAATGAAAAAATTAACAGCAGCATTACTAATGATGAGTGCAACTGTCGCAGTTGCAGCACCTTTTGATAACTCGTTAACTGAAGAAGCAATTAAGAAACGTATCGCTCCAGTTGGCTCTGTTTATTTAGCAGGTGCAGAACCAGTTGTTGCTGAGCCAACTGGTCCACGTACTGGCCAACAAGTGTATCAAGCAAGTTGTTTTGGTTGTCACGGTACAGGTGCTCTAGGCGCGCCAAAGACAAAAGCTGACTGGGATACTCGCATGGCGAAAGGCATGGATGTACTAATGCAGCATGCAATTAATGGTTTCAATGCAATGCCTCCTCGCGGTACATGTATGAACTGTTCTGATGATGAAATTAAAGATGCAATCGAGTTTATGGCAAAAGGTCAATAAACATAAAACGTATTTTAAAAGAGCCGCTTAACTAA